>NZ_BAAHNO010000003.1:90629-160820 GCF_054656615.1 Arthrobacter sp. AD-310
CCCCCCCCCCCCCCCCCCCCCCCCCCCTCCCCCCCCCCCCCCCCCCCCCCCCCCCCCCCCCCCCCCCCCCCCCCCCCCCCCCCCCCCTCCCCCCCCCCCACTACTTGTGTCTGGGGAGAGCCCGGGAGGATTACGACGGCGGCACGCGGCCGCCGTCGTACGCCGTCGCCCGGGCGCCGTCCCCGGCTTCGAGTGCCGGCTTCGAGTGCAAGAGCGTCCGACGCAGACCGGCATCACCTGATGGAGCGTCTGAAGAGAGGGCGCATCAAGTGATGGGGCGTTGGAATCGGTGGTTGAGCCTGTCGAAAACGGACTTCGGTGGTTGAGACTGTCGAAACCCGCGGAGGTTTCGACAGGCTCAACCACCGGTTAACCGGTTAGAGGTCGGCGAGGAGGGTGGTGGGGCTTTCGATGGCGTCCGCTACGAAGCGGAGGAAGCCGGCCGCGGTGCCGCCGTCGCAGACGCGGTGGTCGAACGTAAGGGTCAGCTCGGTGACCTTGCGGACCGCGAGCTCGCCGTTCACCACCCAGGGTTTGTCGATGATCCGGCCGACGCCGAGGATGGCCACCTCCGGGTGGTTGATGATCGCCGCCGACCCATCCACACCGAACACCCCGTAGTTGTTGAGCGTGAAGGTGCCGCTGCCCAGGTCCGTCGGGGTCGCCTTGCCTTCGCGTGCGACGTCGGTCAGCCGGCGGATCTCCGCGTCCAGTTCACGGGCGCTCAGCTTCTCCGCACCACGGACTGACGGAACCACGAGCCCGCGGTCGGTCTGCGCGGCGATGCCGAGGTTGATGCCGTCGAATCCTACGATTTCCTGGGACCCGTCTTCTGCGGTTTCGATCCGGGTGTTGAGCTCCGGGTACTTTTTTAGCCCAGCTGTGACAAAACGTGCGATGAACGCGAGCAGGCCGGGGACCTGGGCAGTGCCGGACTTGAGTCCTTCGCGCAGTTCCATCAGGGCAGTGGCGTCGACGTCCACCCAGACCGTCGCTTCCGGAATCTCGGAACGGCTGCGGGACATGTTGGCGGCCACGGCCTTGCGGACGCCGCGGACCGGGGTGCGGGTAGCGATGCCGAGACCGGTGCGGGCGTCGCGACCCTGGGTTTCGGCAGGCTTGGTTTCGGCAGGCTTGGTTTCGGCAGGCTCAGCTACTACCGGACGCGAAACCTCGGGCTCAGCCACCGGTGTATGAATTGCAGCCTCAACGTCGCGGCGCATGATCAGGCCGCTTTCGCCCGAGCCGTGAAGTTCGCCCAGGTCGACGCCGTGTTCCTTGGCCATCCGCCGGACCAGCGGCGAAATCACCGCGCCGAGCTTGCCGGGGACACGGGTACGCAGGAGTGCGAGCTCGTCCTCCTTGGACAATTCGGCGGTCCTGGTTTCGCCAGGCTCAGCCACCGCGACCGAGGACTTCCGGGCGCGGGTCCGCCGCGCCTGACCATGTCCCCCCGGCGTGCCATAACCGATCAGGACATTTCCGGAGCCGGCTTTCTCTTCCTCCCGGTAGGACTGGGCCACATGGGTCTCCGCTGGCTCGTCAGCCGGCTCGCCCAACTCGGTTTCGACAGGCTCAACCACCGGCTCGGCAGGGGCGGGGGCGGCATCATCCGCGGCGACACCAGTAGAAAACGGCCTCACCGAGATCAGCGGCTTTCCGACGTCGATCGTCTCGCCCGGCTTCCCGTGCAGCTCCGCCACAACCCCGGCATAAGGGGACGGCACCTCCACGGCGGACTTGGCCGTCTCCACCTCGGCGATCGGCTGGTCCACGGCAATAGTGTCACCAACGGCAACGTGCCAGGACACCAACTCGGCCTCGGTCAGCCCCTCCCCCAGGTCGGGCAACAAAAACACGCGGGTCTCGCTCATAAAATCAGTCCTCCCACTGAAGGTCGTCGACGGCGTCGAGGATGCGGTCCACGCCGGGCAGGTAGTACTTTTCAAGCTTGGGTGCGGGGTACGGCACGTCGAACCCGGTCACGCGGCGGATGGGTGCGGCCAGGTGGTGGAAGCAGCGCTCCTGCACCCGGGCCACGATCTCGGAGGACACGGACGCGAACCCGTGCGCCTCGGCGATCACCACCGCCCGCCCGGTCTTCCGCACCGATTCACACACGGTGTCATCGTCGAACGGCACGATGGTCCGCACATCAATGACCTCCAGCGAGCGCCCCTCCAGGGCAGCCGCCTCGGCGGCAGCCAAAGCCGTGGGAACGGACGGACCGTAGGCAATCAGTGTCGCGTCCGTGCCGGGACGCGCGACGGCGGCACGGCCCTCGGTGCCGAGTCCCGGCGTCGTGCTTTCCTCATAGGAAGCGCGCAGGGAGGCGAGGTCCAGGACGTCCTTGGACCAGTACAGCTTCTTGGGTTCCATAAAGACGACGGGGTCATCGGAGTCGATGGCCTCGCGGAGCATCCGGTACCCGTCGGCGACGGTGGCGGGGGTGTAGACCTTCAGGCCGGCGGTGTGGGCGTAGTAGGACTCGGAGGAGTCGCAGTGGTGCTCCACTCCCCCGATGCCGCCGCCGTACGGCACCCTGATCACCAGCGGCAGCTTGACGGCGCCGCGGGTCCGGTTGTGCATCTTGGCCACGTGGCTGATGATCTGCTCGAAGGCCGGATAGGCGAACGCGTCGAACTGCATCTCGATCACCGGGCGCATCCCGTTGATCGCCATGCCCACGGCCATGCCGACAATCCCGGACTCGGCCAGGGGTGTGTCGAAGCAGCGCTGCTCGCCGAACGTGGCGGTGAGCCCGTCGGTGATGCGGAAGACCCCGCCCAGGGTGCCGACGTCCTCGCCGAACACCAGGACAGTGGGGTCGGCGGACATCGCGTCAACCAGGGCGGTGTTCAGCGCCTTGGCGAGGGTGACCGGCTGGGGGCCGGCGGCCTCGGCGGTGGCGGCGGCGGACGCGGCGGCCCGGGCGGTGGCGGCGGAGACGTTGCCGTGGGCCTCGGACGAGGTGGTGATGGTGGGGCTCACTTGCCGGCCTCCTCGGTAGATGCTGCTGCGTCGCGGGCGAGTTCGTCGGCGAGCATGGCGGACTGTTCCTTCAACTGCGGCGTCTGCCGGTCAAACACAAACCGGAAGAGGTCCTGCGGGTCCACGGGCACGTCCTCGCTGAGGCCCTCGCGCAGCTGCGCGGCAACCGTCTCGGCGTGGTCGCGGATCCGCGCCTCGCCGTCGTCGTCCAAGAGCCCGCGCCCGGTGAGGTAGGTGCGCATCCGGGTGACCGGGTCCTTGGCCCGCCACTCGGCAACCTCGGCGCTTTCGCGGTAGCGGGTGTCGTCGTCGGCGTTGGTGTGGGCCTGCATCCGGTAGGTGTGCGCCTCCACCAGGAGGGGGCCGGAGCCTTCGCGGGCGAGTTTGACGGCGCGGTCCAGGACGGCGAGGAGGGCGACGACGTCGTTCCCGTCCACGCGTTCGCCCGCCATGCCGTAGCCCACGGCCTTGTGCGCGAGCGACGGCGCCACGGACTGGTGTGCCAGCGGCACCGAGATGGCGTACTTGTTGTTCTGGACGAAGAAGATGACGGGCAGGTGGAAGACGGCGGCGAAGTTGAGGGCCTCGTGGAAGTCGCCTTCGCTGGTGGCGCCGTCGCCGCACATGGCCAGCACCACGGTGTCCTCGCCGCGGAGCTTGGCGGCGTGGGCGACGCCGACGGCGTGCAGCAGCTGGGTGGTCAGCGGGGTGCACTGGATGCCGACCTTGTGCTTGAGGGGGTCGTAGCCGCCGTGCCAGTCGCCGCGGAAGATGGTCATCACCTGGACGGGGTCCACGCCACGGGCCATGACGGCGACGGCGTCGCGGTAGGTGGGGAACATCCAGTCACCGTCGGACAGGCACAGGGCGGCGGCTACCTGGCAGGCTTCCTGGCCGTGGCTGGAGGGGTAGACGGCCATGCGGCCCTGCCGGACGAGAGCGGAGTTCTGGTCGTTGACACGGCGTCCGACGACGAGCTGCTCGTACGCTGCCAGCAGTTCCTCGTCGCCGGGGACGGGGTATTCGTGGCCGGGTTCGGTGCCCTGCTCGTCTTTTGGTTTCAGGGTGCCGTCCGGGGCGACCATCTGGATCTGGTGCCGGGCGGGGAGCATGTAGTCCTCCACCGTGATGCCGAACTTCTTGACGGCTTCGGCGAGGGCGTCCTCGTGGGCTTCCTGGCCCGGCGTGGTGGTGCGGGGCGCGGTGTGGTCTGCGGAGATCGTCATTGTCCGTCCTTCTGTTGCCACTATTCCTTCCAAGTATTGACCCGGGGCCGGTTTCGTATCCAGCATCTATGGGAATCGTGGAGAAGCTGATCGTTTTTGGCGCTCGGGGAAGACAAATTGCCATTGTGACCCAGCTTACTGGCGGCGGCTGTGGACAAAACGGAATGGTTGCCGGCGGAGTCCGCTGCCAAAAGGGTCTTGACCTGCCCCATGGCAGGGACCACACTCTCTTGAGCGCGATTTCGGGGGGCAGCGGGACAGCGCGGCCGCCTTCGCCTCTGCGGGGCCAACCACCATTGAATAGGGACTGACAAGCTGGGGGTGCAGCGTCATGGACATTGACAAGTTGTGGGAGCGGATCGAGCCGGAAACGCGGCAATGGCTCGTTGATAATCCGGGGTGCAGGATCCTTCCCCGGACGGTCGCAGCGGAAATCACGAAGGCCACGGGCACGGACATCGGGCAGGACCGGCACGGCGAGAGCATCCTTGCCCCGAGTGATTGTGAGTTCATCCGCGCCAAAGCGGACCTCTACCATTCGCAGCGGCGGTAAGAGGAAAAGTCCGGGATCTGCCTACACTGGAGACGAATTGGCAGTGATCTCCAGATTTACCGGACAGGGGCAGTGGGCAGAATGGCAGCCAGAGATGCCGGGTCAGCACCCGTTCCCTTGGACGACATCGACCGGAGGATCATCGCGGAGCTGACCCGGGACGGCCGCATGTCCGTCACCCAGGTGGCGGAGAACGTGCACATTTCCAGGGCCCACGCCTATACGCGGATCGCAAGACTGACGTCCGAGGGCGTGCTGTCCCGGTTCACGGCCGTTGTGGATCCGATCAAGGCGGGCCTGAAGTCCTCCGCCTACGTGACGCTGAAGCTGAAGCAGGACTCCTGGCGGGAACTGCGCGACCAGCTGGGCGCCATCCCCGAGGTGCACCACATCGCCCTGGTGGGCGGGGACTTCGACGTGATCCTGCTGGTCCGCGCCGTGGACAACATCGACCTGCGCCGGGTCATCTTCGACCAGCTGCAGTCAATGCCGGGCGTGCTGGATACCCAGACGTTCCTGGTGTTCGAGGATGTGGATACGCGGTAATTTGCTCGCTCTAAAGGTAGGCAGCTCTGATATCAGGACCTTGATAGAACCGCCAGGTGCCGCTTTCTGCCACTTATGTCACGTCGGCCGCGCTGGTCGGCAAGGCTGATACCTCTGCCGTCGGGGCGAAAGTGGGCAAGGCAACGTCGAACGCCAACACGCTCGGCAAGATGCCGTGGATCCACACCTCCATCACCAACGGCGTGAACGGCTCCACGAGCGCGAAAATGCTGACGCGGCTGAAGGGGCAACTGGAGGCCCACTAGCCCATGTTTGTCTATCAGAACGTCGATCAATGACACCCGGACAGAGCGGACCTCACGCCGGCCCAGACTGAGACGAACGTCCGCGTCTTGGTCACGCTTGACCGGGCCTACGCCCCCCTCGTCGGCACTTCCTCCAAGATCAATTCGACGTTCTACGTAGGCGTCTATAACGCGGGGTCGGAAGCCGAGGCCATCGACACCAACGGGCTGGTGAAAACCGCGATGACGTCGCTGGGCGTCCAGGTTGTGGACCTCTACGAGCAGTACGCGGAACCGGCCTACCTCTCGGACGGGCTGCACCCAGAGGACAACGGAAACGACCACTGGGGACAGAACGTGGCCAGAGCCATCACGGCCCGCCCACTGATCGTGTTCCGCCGCCCACGGCCTACCAGGCTCGTGAAACCTTCACCCGTGCCAACTCCACAACCATGCTTGGCACGAGGACTAGGGCGCCTACACATGGGTCTACGGGTTCCCGCAGGGCAATCGGTGTTCGGGAGTCAACACCACCCTGGTATTCCCCCGTCTCCGTATCTGGCGGGGTTACGCCGTCACTAACGACACGCTTGCAAACTTCACAATGGAGGGCCGGCTGTCCGTCAAGGTGAACGGCTCATCAGGCTTTGTGTACCTATACGTGGACAAGAACAACTTCTGGCTGGTCTACGTCAACGGTGCCGGCGACTGGCAGCTGCTCCGGCGCCTACAGCACCATCGCCACTGGCCCGGCCGAAGTCAACAACGACCTTGTATCCATCGTCGCTAACGGCAACGCACGCACAGTCAGCATCAACGGCGTAAGCAAGATGACCGCCACCGGTACCCTTCCAAGCGGCCGCGTCCAAGAAGGGCCTGTGAGCCGGTAACGGTTCGAGCGCAGCGCGCTTCGACCATATCCCTGCCAGGAGCGCTCTACAAGTAGGTCACTGGTGCCAGTAGTGGCGACAGGCGCAGTAGCCAACGGTGTCGGTAGTGCGTCCTGCTCCACCGTGGCGTGCCGGCACTTCGCCAGGCGTGCCAGCGCCGTGTATCCGACTAGCTAGGCCGGGCCGCGTCGTTATCGTCGCCGCGTTCAAGCCCGATCAAGTTTCCCCATGCCCCAACGGTAACTGCGCCTCGGCACGATCTACACCGACGGGAGTTTCGACTTTAAGGCCTCAGCCAAGACTGGGCCCAATGATTTCGCAAAAACTCCTGTCAGGTGCCCGGCATCGATGCGAACCGGGTTGTTTCCGATGAAGCCCGGGCACTTGTCCATCACGCAGAACCAGCTCGTGGTATCCACGTATGCAGCGTTGGCCCTTGAGGCGGATGCGACGGCTTCTGCTGCCGCCCGATCGATCATCTTTCGGAATTCACCCACGGTGCTAACACAGTCTGAAGGTGCGCTCAGCTTCGTGGCGCACTCCGTCAGATTCTTCCCACCCTGAGGCGCGGAAAGCATGATGAACGACGAGTCAGCAGGGAGCTGATTAAGGAACTTGATTCCAGCGGCTTTCCAAGCAGCTGCGGTCTCCTGGGGAGAACGATTCTCCATCCCAGCGATGTCCTCGAAGGCATTGGCCATGACAATGAGATCTGGATTCAGTGCATCGAGCTTCTCCTGAGTCCACGTCCGGTGTGCATTGCAGTCGGCCGCATGTTCGCTTCTCATCTCGATGACGAACGCCGGGCATCCACTGAGTGTGAGCATCTGGATCCGGTAGCCCTTCGGCTCAAGGACAGCACGAATGGTGGGCATCCAGCTTGCCGCCATACTGTCGCCAACGACTGCTGCCGTCTTCGTCGTGTTCGCGGGGCCGTACACGCAACTACTAAGGTTGTCGTCGCTGACCGAGAGGCACCCGTCATCCACTATCTCGGGGGCCCATGAACTTTCACCGAGTTCATCGAGGGTCGGCGTCAAGTCCGGCCATGCGGTGGCGGCGAGTGCGGCAGACACCTCGTCGGCAAGAACTGCCTCAGGAGTCTTTCCTGTGGCTGCGAGAGAGGAGCTGGGCGTGGGTCCGCTGGCGGCAACAGCATGGGATGAACGTCCATATCCTGAAGTTTGCAGGAGCGACGCGGCAACTACACCTGCCGTGGCTAAAGCCAAGAGGCCCAGTCCTGTGTACTGTAAGCGAGCCCTTGCCGAAGCCGAGGCGGAACGATTCCGACGGCGGGCATCTGGCGTTTCCAGCCATCCAGAATCGAGCACTGGCTTCTCAATGAAGTGGTATGCCGTAGCTGCCAAAACAGCAGTCAGGAGTATTGCGGCGGCGAAATACCCAGGGGTCGTCTGATCCATCACGGCAGCCAACAGCACGATGACCGGGAAATGCCACAGGTATAGGGAATAGGAGATGGCTCCGACGTAGCCCGTCCCTTTGTTGGTCAGTGGCCACATGAAACGCTGCTGGGCCCCAGTGCCGGCCAGAATCACCAAAGCGGTGGCGAGGACGGGCACGGCGGCCCAAGGAGCAGGAAAAGCCATGTCGGCTCTGATGGTCATCATTGACCAGACAATTCCGGCTATGCCTGCCCAGCCGAGAATGGGGCGGAGACGGACCGGAATTCGGCTAAATGCGCTGGCGAAGACCGCGATCAGTGCGCCCACCCCCAGCTCCCAAGCCCTTGAGAAGGTTGAGAAATAGGCGCTGGTCGGGCTGATCAGCGTTTCCACGACAGCCCAAACAAATGAGGCCGTAACGATGATGAGCATGGCGATGGCAACCGCCCGGTGCGCCTTCGTTTGGTCCCACTTCGTGGACTTACCGCCGAGTGTAAAAATTAGCAGTATGAGCCACGGCCAGATGAAGTAGAACTGTTCCTCCACGGCTAGCGACCAAAAGTGCTGGACGGGCGAGACGGGGCCGTCAGCCTGGAAGTAATCTGTACCGACGGAGGCGAAGTGCCAGTTGGCGGAGAAGAGGAACGCCCAGAGGGCATCCCACGCTGTTTGGCTCGCACGGTTCAACGTGAATAGGGCGAAGGCGACGGCCACGGTGGCGGCTAGGACTGCTGCGGCGGCTGGCATGATGCGTCGGATCCTTCGCCGATAGAAGCCGCTGAAGGAGATCGTTCCTGTTCGGTCGTGCTCGCGCAGCAACAGTCCAGTGATGAGGAAGCCCGAGATCACGAAAAAAACATCCACACCTACGAAGCCTCCGCTGGGCCAGTGCAGGAGGTGATCAAGAATCACCGCGATTACGGCCAGCGCACGAAGGCCCTGGATGTCAGCGCGTTTCCCTGACCTACCGCCGGACGAGGGCTGCAAGGCTTTATCCGAGACATGCCGACTGGTCAGCGTCGATTGCGCCATAATTCCCCCATATAGGACCTAAAGATGCATGGTGATTCTACAGGGCCAAAAGGCGAGCTATGCCCTGCGTGTATTTGCGGAAGGATCTATGCGTTTTCGTGACGCTCGCTTTTACAAAGCAGCGTGAGTGCCACGACCAGCTACCAAGGGTGGAGTGTCTTTTTTGCCAAGCTTCGAGAGTCGATGGCTAGGGCGCTCCACGCATCGAAAGAACACTTCGGCTGCAAATAGCGAGACGACAAGGATCGCGGGCAACGCCAGCCAAAGATTGCTAGGCCCGAAAGCGACGGCCGCCGAAACAACAAGAGTTTCGTGGATCAGGTAGAGGCTGAAAGACCTAGTACCTAACCACTGCACGGCAGGCAGAGTCAGCATCTTCTTCGCGAGGGGTGACCATCCGCAAATGATCACAACCCCGACCGCGGCAATTGTTGCCGGAACGAACAGCAGCGCTTGCAAGATGTCCAGCACCCGCGATCCAACGAGTTCTTCGGACAACAATCCGCGGTAGTGCTGAGCCGGCAGGAGAACCAGGCTTACTGCTGTAACTACCGCCCACTGAGTCCGGCCCCATGCCCGTGTGACTCCTTCTACCTGATTAATGTTCTGAGCGAGCAGTATGCCGAAGCCGAAGAACGGCATGTACTTCAGGGTGTCGATGCCCAGGACGTATCCTGCAAGGCTAGCAACCGTTAGGACACAGACTTGAAGCAAAGGGTGACGACGCGTCCGCAGCATCACCCAGAAATAGAGTGGCAGCAGGAGCGAGAACACTACTTCCCACTTGAGAGACCACAACGGGGACAGCAGGAATCCAGTCTCTCCGAAAAGCAGGGTGAACGGACCAATAAACTCTCCGACCGACATGTTCCGGCTGTGATCATTGATCCACGAACTCGCGGCAGGGTTCTCCACTCGCGGGATGATCATGAATAGGGCTAGAGCGATAGCAACCGCCACCCATGTCGGCACGTAGAGCCGAAGCAGGCGGCGTGGATACCACGACTTCCAGTCCACGGTCGCGCCACCCAAGAGCGGCAATGCCAGTACCAGGCCGCTGAGAATGAAAAATATCCGGACCGCTTCAGTGCCTGACCAAAGCCCGACCAGTGGGGTCGCTGTCAGCCACCACGCCCACGAGCTCGGAGTTGCACTCCCGGGCTCCTGATAGGCCGCGGAAAAGCTGGGGAAGATCAGCAGCGCATGGTTCAGCAAGACCACAAGGGCGGCGATACCGCGCAGGCCATCAAGGGATGTGATCCGCCCCTTGTTCCGTGTTTTAGGCGCGCTTGATACGTCGCTGCTCATGCGATGGTTCCCCCAACTGGTCATACTCGGACGCCTGAGGGCGCCTTTAGGAGATTCTAGGGCAGCTCTGGAGGTGAGAGATAATCCCGGAAAAGCAACGACACCAGTAACCCTGTCGACGTGGCAGGAAAGGATGCCCGGACAGAGCCGGCGCCGCTGGCCGACATCGACCGGACCATCATCGCCGAGCTCACCCGGGACCGCCGGATGTCCGTGACGCAGGTGGCAGAGAACGTCCACATCTCCCGGGCACACGCCTACACCCGGGTCGCCCGGCTCACGTCGGAAGGGGTGCTGTCCCGGTGCACGGCGGTGGTGGACACGATCAAGGCGGGGCTGAAGTCCTCCGCCTACGTGACGCTGAAGCAGAAGCAGGACACCTCGCGGGAACTCCGCGATCTCCTTGCGGCCATCCCGGAGTTGCACCACATCGCCCTGGTGGGCAGCGACTTCGGCGTGATCCTGCTGGTCCGAGCCGTGGACAACATCGACCTCCGCCGGTTCATCTTCGACCTGCTGCAGTCCATGCCTGGGGCTGATACGTAGACGTTCCTGGTCTTTGAGGACGTCTATTCACGGTGGGTTGGTGAGGCAGCGCCTTACCGGTACCCGTCCACTATGGCCGCTGCGATCTCCTTGTAGGCACGCCGCGTTTCGGACTTGAGGACGTCGAGGGTGACGAGGTCACCGTCGGCGACGCCGCGGTCATGCGGCACTGCGATGAGCTCCCGGCAGATGCCGGAGAGGTGCTCCTCGATGGCGTCCTTGTCTACGCGTGAGGAAACCTCGTCCTTGTCAGTGATGACGACGATGGCGTTTCGTGCCAGTTCCTCGTAGCCGTGGCTAGCGAGCCAGTGCAGGGTGCTGCGTGCCCGTTTTGCACCGCTCACTGCGTAGCCGGCGGCAATGACAAGGTTGTCCGCGGACTGCAGGATCCCGCTCATGGCGTTGTGCGTGACGCCGGTGCCGCAGTCGGTCAACGCCACGGAGTAGTAGGCGCCGATCAGCTTGCGAATCCGCAGGTATTCCTCGGCCGTCAAAGAGTCGGAGACCTCGGGGTCCTGCTCCCCAGCAATGAGGTGCAGTCGGCCGGCGTGGTGCATGTAGCGGGCCAGGGTAGTGAGTGAGTCGATGGAGTCAATGTTTTTTAGAAGGTCCGTGATGCTGCGCGGGCTGGACTGCTGGTAGATACCCTCGCCCAGCGCCCGCTCCACCAAGTCGCCGGAGTCCGGGTTGGCGTCGATGGCGCAGGGCGCGTCTCCACGGAACTCGGCCAGCGTGAGGCCTACGCCAACGGTTGTTGAGGTCTTCCCGATGCCGCCTTTGAGACTGAGGATTGCCGTGTTGTAGCTGCCATGGAGCTGGCGGGAAATGCGACGGGCTAGCTCGTCTTCCTGGCACTGTTTTGGTCCGGGGCCCAGGTTCCAGGCACCGCCGGTCAGTTTGTACAGGGCACCACGGAACCCGCCGATGGGTCGTGGCTTCTGTTGTTTAACAAACAGTCCGGGCGAGCTGATGAAGTCCGGCATCACGCTGTCAGCGATGGTGTCAGCAACGGTCGGTTTGATTCGCCTAAATGATGGGGTTTCGCCCGATTCGCCTGACGGCAGCGACGCTTCTTCTGCGACACTAACCCGCGCAGTGGGCGCGCTTCCTGCCAGCTCAGGCTTCGAGGAGGCTGGCGGTCTTGTGAGGGCAGGGCCGGGAACCGCAGGTTTTGCCGCATCTGATGCGGCGGCGGCCTCAGCCCACGAAGTTCGTCTAGTGACCGGCTGCTCAGCGTTGGACTGGGCGGACGTGTCGGAGGGCGTGAAGACTGGCATGGTTCCTGTCTGGACGTTCGTCAGCTCGCCGTCGACGCGACGACGGTCGCGACGTCGGCGAGGATGAGTTGCATCCTCTGCTTGGGCGCGTGCATTCTGATCCGCCGGATCGGGCATGTCTGTCCCCCCAGGACGTTCGGCAAAAGGTTCTGCGGCACTGTTCAAACAGTTAGTCTAGGGGCTTGGATGAATGACGCCTGATCAAATGCGCGTCAGCGCGGCGGCCACAACACCTGCTGTCAGTACCAGAAGGAGGGCCAGGACGGCGTAGCCTTGCCACTTGGGGCGGCCTTTGTGGGGGTTGATGTCGACGTACGGCATGGCTAGCGGCGGTCACCTTCTGGCGCGAGGGGAGCGTGGAATCGGATCGCTCGGCGCTTACGCCGCAGCACCTGATACAGCACGAAAAAGGGAACCAGCAGGGTGCCTATCAGCGCGCAAAGCGCCAGGGCAAAGTCGAATAAAGCCACAACAGCCTCCATCGGTCACAGTGATCCCCATCGCCATGACCTAAGCACGTGACTGAGCGAAATGACAAGTCACGTAGCTCCAGAAGCCACGCCTGCGGCAGCTACCTTTGCAGAGCCATCAGCATGACAGTTCCCGTTACGACTGCCAACCCACCCAAGAGAAAATAGGAAAGCACCCTTATATTCCGCCGCTTCAGCTCCGCCCGAGAGTAACGCCCATAGTAAATGCCTACATGCCTGCCCATGCCGGGATGCTATAAAACACATCCTCAAGGTTCCATCAAGTCACACTGATTGTTACGAATTGCACCGCGCCCTCTGCTTCCCTGTGGACTGACCAGACAGAGGGCGAAGCTTTGAAGATCTGCAATGTCCTCTGGCTCCGACCCGCGTTCGATTTCGCACGCGACCTCGTAAGCGGCAGGATCCAAGCCGAGATAAGCGACAAACGATCTGCTCAGAAGAGCCCGGCCGCGTTCCGGGACAACCGGCATCTGGAGGCGCTGGCCAGATATCCGCGCTTGCTCATCGCGCTGCTCTTTTTCTACTAGCAACTGGAGCGTCAGCTCGGGAAACTGATGTCGAGGCTGCCCACGGTTTGGGCGCCCCTTGAGATTATTGACAAAAGCCCGTGGGAGGTGCGGCAGGGAGGATGATTCTTGGTCTACTCAAGTAAAAGCGAAGGCTAGCAGAAGGTCCGTTTAGCGACGACGGCAGTATCAGGCCGTCGCGGTTCGCCTCCGGGTACAGCACAGTGTTACTGCTAATCCCTCCTACTCCTGAATCACTAACTCGCTGAGTCGGGAGACCGATGGCCGCAGCGCCACCAGGAGCCCGCCCACAAAGTCCACGACACGGATGGATGAAGGGTGTTGACGACCACGGGTTCCCGTGGAAGAAGCTCAAGCTGGTGAGTGGATGAAGGGTGAAGGTAGGACCGGGGGCGATCCTGGCTATGGGCCCGGAACCATCGTGGCCACCAAGAGCGTCTCCCGCCCATAGTTCCTGCTGCCATCTGGAAGGGGATTGCAGGGGACGGCGTAGTCCGAGGAGCCTCAAACTCTGATTGAAGCCAGCGCTCCCTAGCGCTTTTTCCTTTCGGCGCCAACGCTCCCCCTGGCCCTAGGAGTTCCGCGGACATTGGCATGGCCTGCACTCGTGCGGAGCCCACGTAGCTGCAAAAAGGGGACGTCATCCGTGCATAAGGTGACTTACACCTCAACCACTCGGTTTAGCTGGGACGCGCAATTCAAACTTTGGCGCTCAAACTTCAGTCCTTAACGGCCCGCCGTACCGTTGCTGCGTGAAGTAGCCAGTAGGTTACGCATCATTAGCCGATAAGCTGTCTAGATGGGGATTCTCGAACTATTTGCCGTCATGGCCGCTCTCTTTGCTGCCGCCGTTTTCATGGCAGTGTACAAAGATAGGGACCGGGCGATGGCAGCTCTTGTCGGGGCGTCCGCCGCGCTGGTTAGCGTGCAAGTCCTGCGAGTGCATGTTTTCACCCTTCTGGTTGTCGTCTGGTGGCTCGTGCCGCCGTTTCGTGGCAACCGTGGGAGTGGTAAACGTATCACTATTATGGGGGCTTGCTCCTCGCTCCTTGCCGCCACCGCACTCTATGGAGACTTGGTCGTCAGCCCTACTTTGGCGTTGCAACTCCTAGCTTTCACAGCCTCGGCCTCCCTGATAGTGGCCAAGTCGAGTATCAGGGATCGGCAGGACATGCTTTACGGCGCTCTTGCCGTCATCACGGCCAGCAGCTTCCTCGGGATACTCCAAGTCGCAAAGGTGGCTCCTATCGAGATATGGCACGCTCACGTCAGCTCAGTGGGCCGGCCGATCGGCATCTACCCGGAACCCGACTACCTGGGGCTGTTTTCCGGACTCGGCTTGCTAGCCTCGTGGCGACTCCCCATGCGCCCTCTGGTGCGTTCCCTCTTCATAGCCGTAAACGGAGCTTCGTTAGTCTTTGCTTTTGCGAGGGCGGCTTGGATCGCTGTAGGCGTGTCCGTCGTGCTTGTAATTCTTTTCAGCTTGCTAACTGAGCGAACGAAGGATGCTCGACCAAAGGGCCGCGGCAAATGGCCCGCTTTGGCCTTGCTCGCCGCAGCTGGAGCAACCTACCTTTCCTTGAATGGGAGCTTCGCTCAAGACTTAATCAGGAGGCTTCAGGGAACGTTCAAGGTCAGCGAGACAGACATTTCAGGCCAAGCCCGCGTCCGACAGATTGATGGCCTCCTCGAAATGGCACAGACGGCACCATGGTACGGGCACGGGCTGAGTTCAAACGGCCGGGTAGGAATCTGGGGCGGCGTCAACATGGGCGATGTTGGCGACTCCGCTAACGCTGTTAGCAGCAATTGGTTGTTGATGTTTTGGGTGGATGGCAGACTTCTCGCCGTTCCGCTAATCGCTTTCCTGATCATCCTGGCAGGCGTGACCTGCCGGACCCTGCCTGGCCAACTGTTGGTAGTAATCCTGCTGAACAGCATGTTCTCTAATGCGACTTTCCAGCCGATCACGTGGCTCGTCGTCGGGCTAGCTTTGAGTACGACGTGGGACAGAACTATCACGACCAGCGCGCCACCCTCGGGTATTGCTGCTGAAGCATCCGCCACAAGACTCCGCATACCTGCGGGGCAGCAGCGACACTAGTATCGAAAAAAGCTTCCTTGTGCAGAACAAAAGAGACAATGACGCCACCGCATCGTCCTTCGGAGCGGAAGGCGTTCTACTTATCATCGACTGCTGGTTCCTCAGGAATCAGCACCCATACAAGGGCCCGGCAGGCTGAAAGCTCATACTAATAAGGGCATCGTTCAACTAATACCCGATAGGTCGCCTGGTTCCGGCTTCCAAAGCCTACTTCGGAACTGCACGTGTCGATACACATCCGCACCGTCCATTGCGACGTACTCGTGAACCGTGCGGTCCCTGCACGCCCGCACCCTGAGGAGCCTGTAGGCACTTTGCAGCCTGACCGCCGCAAGCAGGACGCCCGCGAGGACACCGAGGATGGGGTCGGCGGCAGCCTAGTCTTTGTTACCGCTCCCTTGACCTCGGCTCGACCTCGCGGTTGTGCTGTCTGGGGACATTTCCATTGGCTTATCCGCCCGCTTTTCGTACCACTTGACGATAATCGAGTGAGCTGGTTTCTCAATGCCCAGATAAAGGATGGCTCCGGCCACGACGGCGAGGACTATATAGAGGGCAACCACCGCTACGCGAAGGGGAAGTGGTGAGTCAACGAAGCGTTCCACGGGGATAACCCGAACGAGGATCATCAACGCTGGAACATGGGCCAGATACAAACTAAAAGAGATCTGTCCACCAGCATTCAGAGGTAAGGCTCCGAGGGTTCTTACAGGACGCCCGGACCCACAAGCAAGCAACAAGATGACAATCCCCGACAGTAAAACGGCAAGGGAAGCACGGACGGGCTCCTCAGGAAGTACTGCAGGTACTGCCAATAGTGCTATCAATGATCCCACCCCAAGCCATCCCTTCTTCTCACTCAGCCTGACCCTCTTGGAAACCAGATAGACAATGCACCCCAAGCTGAAGGCTAAGACGATTCGAGCAGCCGGAACCGGCATGTGGGAAGAAGGGTATGCCCAGGTCGCCAAACCCTCCAGCAGCACGATCAGTAACGCCGCAATCAACAAGAACGTCAAACGCTTGGATCCCAACCAAGTGACACCGAGAGCTATGACCGGGTACAGAACGTAGGCAAGCCACTCCGCACTAAGCGACCAAGCGGGGATGTTCCATCCTTGGGAGTCTCCAACCCAAGAGCGAATGAGGAACAAGTCAAGGAAGAACCCGGAAGTGCTGTAGTTGTCCGCATTACTCACCTCGGCACCGACAGTACGTGACGCAATAACAAGCGTGGCCAGCGCTAGCAGCACAGCAAGATGAGCAGGATAGATACGGGCTATTCGCTTCACTAGGAAGCGTGCGTAGCCTCGCTTAGTAGGGCGGGCGAAGCGTCCGAGATACTGATAGCAGATGATGAAGCCGCTGAGCACAAAGAAAAGGTCAACCGCGAGATAGCCGGCTCCCGTGATGGCTGCCAAAAATGTCGACTCCGGAAGTAGTCCGTAGATTTGGGGCTGATAATGGTACACAACTACCCATAGAGCAGCGATGATTCGGACTCCATTTAGCTGCCGAAGCACGTTTTTCCGGTGCGCAGTTGGCTGGATTTGGCGAGCTGGCGCAAGTGCGTCTGACATGTTCCCCCCAGTAGGCATCAGCTCATTCTAAGCGCTTGAAGCGAGCCAGGTGTTCGGCACCTTCGGTACATTCGTGCTCCCCACGGACAGCATCGCATCCGTCTTTCAGGAAGCTAACGCAAGGCCCCCATCCTGATTGATTTCTTCGAAGCCGCAACCTGCTGACATCCACCACCAGAGGAATGATCCCTCTGTAGTGAGGCCGTCCTAGACAGTTTTCCAAGGCGCGCGTAGCCGAACAACGGGCGCAGTGCGGACGACTCTTTATCTAATTCTGATTGCTCAACGTCTTGACACCATTGGCGAGCGACTCCGATGCAACGGTTCTATTCCCCGTTGTCCTAGCGGGTAGAATCGTCGAGGTGGCTCAGATTGCCGCCCTGTTGGCATGGTTTCAGCAGAGTCAAGCCACCGATAGGGGGACCGGCCTTGGACATTCGCGACATTCTTAGCATCCTTCGCCGCAGTTGGATCTTGATCACCGCTACAACTCTTGCGGGCTTGCTGCTAGGGGGTGGGGCCTCGATGCTAGCTAAACCCACTTACACTGCTGAAACGCAGCTTTTCGTTGCCATACAGGGTTCGGGATCAATTCAAGAACTCCAGCAGGGAAATTCGTTTGGACAAGCACGCGTGCAGTCGTACGTTCAAACCATCGATTCGCCACTTGTGCTTCAGCCGGCTATCGACTCTTTGGGTCTTGGTATCACGTCCGAGGAACTGGCTGGCCGTATCAAGGCCACCAGCGACCTTAACACAGTCTTGATCTCGATCTCTGTGAATGATAACTCTCCCGTGCAGGCTGCTGCCCTTGCACAGGCCATCGCAGACAGCCTGATAAAGACGGTTGACACGCTGGAGAAGCCGAAAACTGGGGGAGTCTCTCCGGTCAGCATGTCGATAATAAAGCCAGCCAAGGCTCCGGCCGCGCCGTCGGCCCCTAATACTCGAGTGAATTTACTTCTAGGTCTGGTCGTGGGCTTTGTTGCGGGAATCGGCTGTGCCGTCCTCCGCGCCGTTTTGGACAACAGAATCCGTAACGAGCATGACCTACGCCGTATCACGAATGCACCATTGTTGGGGGCAATTGCATTCGAGGAGGATGCAGAGAGGAAGCCACTGCTTACACAAGTTGGCCAACAAAGCCCGCGTGCCGAATCATTCCGGAGGCTGCGGACTAATTTGCAGTTTGCAAATGTGGCTGGGAAGGCAAAAACAGTTTTGGTAACGTCCTCGCTACCGGGCGAAGGAAAAACTACAACGGCTACGAATCTTGCAATTGCATTGGCCCAGGCCGGTCAATCTGTATGTCTTGTAGATGCCGACCTTCGCCGGCCAATGGTTGGGGAGTATCTTGGCCTTGATAAGAATGCAGGCCTTACTACGGCATTGGTCGGCTTGGCTGGCGTCGGAGATCTCATTCAGCACTGGGGTGACGATCACCTTTACGTTCTCACTTCAGGCCAGGTGCCCCCCAACCCAAGCGAACTTTTGGGATCGACGGAAATGAAGGTCATTATTGACGGGCTTGAAGACACCTTCGATACTGTCGTAATTGACGCACCGTCCCTCCTTCCTGTCACCGACGCTGCTGTCCTCTCACAGCATGTGGGCGGCGTAGTCGTGGTTGTAGGTACAGAGAAGCTCAAGCAGCAGGATCTCGAGAAATCGCTAACCGCTCTGGAACTTGTTGACGCAAACATCTTCGGGGTCGTGCTGAACCGCTTGCCAGCCAAGAGCCAGGAGTCCTACACCTACAGCTACCGCAGTCTTGAGAACGATGGCTCTGAGCTAGAGCAGATGTCAGACTTTGGCAGCAGGACATCGCGGCGCGACTCCGTGACAATCGATCCCTCTGAAAAAGAGCCATCCGAGCGGTCGCCGAGCATGTTTCCCTCCACGAGCTCCGACAGGACTTAGGCCAAACTTCCGCGTAGCAGCAGTCCTATGCAAAGCATGTAACCCCTTCCGGTATTCGAGATTTTGCGTTTTCCTCTAGCCCGGCACCCACACGAGTAGCTTGCGACCCAGGATGGTTGATTCTTTATGAGCGGCAGGACTCAAGAGCTCTCCCCGGGCAACCCTCCCCCTCCAAAAAGGCTTGCTCGCCAGATGGCGCTTTCTGCACTGGCGAACTTAGCTCCACCGGCTGCCGGCTTTGCAGTGGCGCCTATACTTGCACAGGCACTTGGGGCCGAACAGCGAGGTGTGGTCGCTGCGGCCACAGCCCCACTCTTACTCATGACGACATTAGCTATGTTCGGCATACCAGAGGCTGTCACCTACCTCGTTGCAAAAGATCCCGGAAACGCCAGAAATGCTTTGCGGAAAGGGTTGCTGCTTCTCACTGGCACAGGAGTTTTGGCAACTCTTTTAGTCGTCATTTCAGCAAGTGCACTGTCCGGGGGTAACGCTGCAGCGGAAGAACTCATCAAACTGGCTGCCTTGTTCGTTCTGCCCACTACGCTTGTGGCTGGCTGGCGGTCCCTCCCTAGGGGGCTGCACCAGTGGAGATTTGTCAACCTAGAGAAGTATGTCACCTCTGCCTTTCGGCTCACAGCTATAACTGCTGCCTTCCTCCTCGCTAGTCTTTCGCCAATCATGGCAGTATTGATTCTTTCAACCGCCCCGGTGGTAGCGGGTTTTGTATTCCTAAAACCACTACGTGAACTGCGAAGGGAAGAACTTGGAAAAAATAGGGTTTCCTATAAGGACCTAACTTCCTTCAGCTTGGTCGTGTGGCTCGGCTCCGTCTCTGGGATAGTTTTGGGAAAGATCGATCAAGCTATCATGATGCCGTTGTCGGACGCTCGACAATTGGGCTACTATGCTGCCGCTGCTTCGGTTGCTGACGCGGTGCTAGTAATAAATAACGCCGTTCGAGACATAACCTTCTCCGCTCAGAGCTCAGGATCAGGTCCCGACATTCTTCAAAGAAGTGCACGTATATCCTTCGTCGTAGGACTCTGCATAGCTGCTCTCCTGCTGGTTCCCGTGGCTTTTTGGTTTCCCCTGCTGTTCAGTGCTGACTTTGTCGAAGCTATACCGGCCGTGGCAATCCTTACGTTGGCTGCTGTCGTGGGCATCCCAGGTTCCGTCGCTGGAGCAGGTCTGGTTGGGAGAGGACACCCCGGTGCCGTTAGCATGTCGCTTGTCATTGCAGCGGTGGTAAACATTGCCACGGTGGTCGTCCTAGTGCCCCTTTATGGGGCAACAGGTGCCGCGATTGCAACTCTTGTAGGCAACATCCTGGCTTCAAATATCAATATTTTGGTCCTTCGCCGACGCTACGGCATGGCCTTCTTTGGCTTTTATCGCATTCAATTTGCCGACGTAAAATCGGTGTTTCGTCTAGCCCGGGGACTTCATCGTCCTTCTGGAATAACTTAGGAGCACATCAATGGTTATGCCTAAGGACATGCCTGTTCGATTGCTACGCCATGCTCAACGATGGGTAGAGCTAGCCTCACTTCAGCTACGAAATTGGACAGGGAAGACCTGCGTTACTGGCGGCGAGGACGTCGTAGTTTCTTTGACGACTTACGGGGAACGCACGAAGTTTGTGCACCTCGCGATCGAAAGCATTGGTCGTGGGGAGGTCCGTCCGAAGCGAATCATTCTCTGGCTGGACGAGGCTGAATCTCTCGTAAATATGCCGGCGCCACTCCAGCGACTGGTCAGGCGAGGGCTTGAGGTCAGAGAATGCGCTAACTATGGTCCCCACAAGAAGTATTATCCCTATGTAGCCGCGCTGGAGGGCGACAGGGAGATTGAGCCACTGGTGATTGTAGACGACGATTTTCTGTACCCTAAGACATGGTTGCAGTCGCTTTTGGAGTCATACAAGCGATATCCCGACGCGGTTAGCTGTACGCGCGCGCATGAGGTCCAGGTACAGGAACAAATCCTGTCGTATTCCACATGGCCTTCCTGTAGAACAGACCGTCCCAGCTACCGGACATTTGCTACAGGCGTTGGAGGCGTCCTCTATCCCGCCAACGTGCAGCTTACTCTACAAAAGTTAGGTACGGAATTTGCACGTCGCGCGCCTAAAGCGGATGATGTGTGGCTGCACTACGCCGCCCTTTACAGCGGGGTGAAAGTGCGCCAAGTCAGCACGGAGCCGCTTGATCTAGAGTTCCGGATTTTGCCTTTTGCCCAAGGCAATTCGCTTCAGACGGTCAACGTGGGACAGGGTGCAAATGATCGCCAAATAGCTTCAACGTACGACCAGGTCACAATGGAAGCCCTGCGAACGAATTCCTAGCCTGGGACTGTCGCCAAGGCAGGTTCTGCCTGAGGACAGAGACCTTCGAAGCACAGCCACAGCTAGTGGGTAGCCGTTACTCTGAAAGAACGGAGGATACTCGCTTCGTATAAGCTTCCAGACTGAACTTTTCCTCCCACAAGCGTCTTAGTTCAGTCTCGCTGTTTCGTGCGTCTGCGGCCAGCGCTTGTAATTGCGGAAGTAGAGGTTTCCTAACGTCCACGGCCGAAACCGCCGAACCCTGTAGGTATTCACGAACCCCCTCAGTGGGAGAAATCATTACCGGAACGCCGCATTCAAGCGCACCTACGAGCACCATATGCCCCGCTGCTCTAATGCCACTACGGAGAGGAAGAAAAACAACCGAGGCTGAGCTGAGCAATGCACCGAATCTGTCTTGGTCTATGTACCCAGGACGGTAGACGATGTTTCCCAGTGCCTGCTTAATTCCATCTTCGCCGCCAACAGCAAGCGTAAGGCGCACGGCATCAGCGCTTGCCAACACCTCTCCTTCAAGCGCGTCGATAAGAGCTTGGTCTCTGTCAGAGCTGCCACCAACGAAAATATGGAACATCTCGGACGCGGCTTTCGGCGGATAACCAAAGGTGTTGCCATAGAGGACCGCTTGCGCGTGTCCGCCGTCCGCGTTCCATGCATCCGCTTCAGATTCCGAAAGCGTTATCACCGACGCTTTGCCGATAAGTTTCTGCAGAACTTTCCAGCTCCTGCTGTCAGGCTCGGCATAAATACCAGTGACCGCGAAGTTTTTCCGGCCAGTAACCCGAAGAGCGGCTGCTATCCATGGGTTATTCGCTAGATACGGTCCCCGAATCTTGGGGTGAAGTGTTCGAAGGGCCAATAGCAGCGAGTCGAGCCCTATTCCAAGCATGCGGTTGTTTAATCTCTTGCCCGTCACCGCGCGTGAAGGCTGCCGCACAACTCTGGCTACGGACGGAGAACTTAGCCATGCCGTCTCTGCGCGTTCATTCCTCGGACCGATGGCAAGTAGAGTATAGGCCACGAAAGTTTTTCCTACCTTGCGGACCGCGCAGTATCGAAGAGCCAGCGCTTCCAGTCGTCGAGTACCGAGACGAATCTAGTATCAGCAGCGGCCCTGGCTTCGCAGGCGCCGTGCTTGATCGCGTACTTTACTGCCAAAGACCAGGCCCGTGGGTCAGTCCCCTCGTGATCCTTGACCAATAATCGCGAATTCACACCGTATAGGTCCGAAAGACTAGTCCCGGCCCGCCCCACGATCGGTGTGCCAAGTTCGAGAGCCCTCACGGCAATTCCGCTTTGATAAAACCGCTTATAAGGTATGACGACGGCGTCGCTGCTGCGAATCAACTCGTTCAACTCAGCCTCAGGAACGAACCTTGCGTCAACCTTCCAGCCGGCTATTGAGGGCCACCCCCGCCCTACAACCTCGAGTTCACAACTCTGCGCCAGGTCCTTGCCAAGAGCACAAAGCACCTCAATGTCACGATCTTGTTTGTACTGACCCAAGACACGCACAATAGGCCGGGGATGCCGGGGCGCCCCTTCAGCACAAGGATCAGCCGCAGGCGGCAGCATAGGGTGTTCGAGGACAATTTGACCATCGCCGAGCCCTGCATCGTCCATGGCATTCGCTGCCATCCGACTATGAACGATTACAGCCGCCTTGCGCGGCCATCGCGCTACGAATTTAGCGGTTAGGCCACCAGTCCCTACGGAGCGGACCAATGGCTTTGGGTCGTGATAAACAACAGACACTGCTTTGTCGCCGCACAGAAGCCGCGTCAAGACTATATCCAAGAAACCCAACACCGGCCAAACAACCAGAACTTTTCGCTTGTTCTTGCTCCGACCTGCGAGGAAAAGCAGCGTGAGATACTTCGCGAGCCAAGCAAAACGCCCTTCTCCAGAGACAGACGGCTCTACTGCGGCTGAAACTTTTACCGAGGCTCCGGCGTCTTGGAGCAGGGCCTCCAAGGCCTTGGTGTAATGTGACAGCGCTCCCCCGAGAGGGTTGACAATTTCAACAGCAAGCTCAGCTTCAAATTGCTCGGATTCAAACCGCAACCCATCACGGAATCCGGCAAAAAGGAGACTCCAATTGTCACTACCCTCTTTCTTAATCAAGTCCCGAGCGATTGATCGGATTATAATATAGGCCGCAGAAGCGTATCGCTGTAAAACGTTTCCGTTTTTGGCGTGAAAGAGCTGGATATTTCGAGTCTGATAATACGGCGGCACTCCGTTTGAGCTTTGCCATACGACGGCCCGCGGCTCGACTAAAATTTTCCAACCAAGCCGGCCGAGTAGCCTGTGATGGTCCGTTTCCTCCATGTACAGAAAAAACTTTTCGTCAATAGGATGCTGCTGAATGACAGTCTTTCGGTACAGAAGGAACGCCCCATCAAGCCAGGCAACTGGCTCAGGCCCTGCTTCGTGTAGCGCAGCACGATCTGCTCTGTGGGACAGATGTCTAGGAAGCCCGAGTATGCGTGTGAACGTACCGCCCAAAGACCAGAGAGTGGCGGAGTCCGCCCCTGTCACCAAAGCTGGTCCAGCAACCGCCGCCTGGGGGTTTGCTTCGAGTGCCCCAGCCAACTTGCAAAGTGCCCCAGCCTCGGGCAAGGACTCATGCGTTGAAACGAGCAAATATGCGGCGTCTGTCTGGTTTTCAGCGTGCCAGCGCACGCCGTAGTTGACAGCTGCACCGTACCCGTCATTCGGTGTCGATATCAGCGTCACATACTCAGGTAGGGCAGCTTCCACACGAGAAGTTCCGGCTGGGTCCTCGCTGTTGTCCACCACAACAAGCTTGTGGGGGGAGACCCCCTCGGAGAGGATCTTCGAGATAGTCACCAACAGCGTGTCCTCACTGCGGTGGTGCACTACAACCGCGGCTATCTCAGGTCGATCTTGCATACTAATTCCTCGGGGCGTTGAATTTTAGTTACTTGAATGGAGCCATGCGTCGGAAGCAATCCTGCCCGCCACGCTCGGGAGTGTATCCAGCACTTCCGTCTTATTCAGAGGATTATTCAGCGTGGTCAAAAGCGCCTGCGGCAGCTGAGAAGCAACGTCCTTTTCTGCAATAACTGTATGTCCGTGACTACGAAGCCATTGAGCCAGCCCCGTTTCATCGGTGGTGACCACTGTTAGTCCTGCGGCAAGCGCTTCCACGATGGGCAGGCCTATCTGCTCGCGCCAACGCCCCTCGCGAAGGGAAGGAGCAACTAGAACAGCCTTCGAATCCAACAGCGCCGGGACTTGGTGGTGCTGAACAAAACCTGCATATCCTCGTGAGTCTGGTTTAGCCGCACACCAACTTTCCACGACGGATGCAAGCCGTCCGTTACCGGCTATCGTGATGTGGGCATCCGGTCTAGCTTCCTCAACAACGGACCATGCTGCCATGACATGTTCAATGCCCTTTCTGTTGTCCAGTTCGCCCAAAAATACTGCATGAGCAGAACTTCCGGGCGACGCCGGATTGCCCCTGCCATCCTTGGCCGCAGGTAGTTCCTCTATAAGTTTCGTGCTGATCGACCCCACACCCGGGAGGGACTGATAAAGCCGCTCGGCAGCAGAGCTTCCGAATGCTATACGGTCTACCGTTACTCGCAACAAAGTTCCTAGACATAAGGCGATGAGTCTTAGGACAAAGCGAGAAAGGGGCCGGCGAGGGGAGATCAAGCTTGCCAAATCGTTGTTTTCAATCGAATAGGTGACCACTACCCGTTCCTGTCTAAGAACGATACCCACAGTTTTCCATACCAAGGCCAGCAGTACAGTCTTAGGAAGCCAGCGCAGCCATAGCGGTTCTGGAACTTCAAGTACGCGGCCACTTCTCCTGACAAGAACTTTCAGCGCTTGCACAAGATTGACTTTTATGAAGTTTGACGACAGCGGCGATTCGCCGAGGTCGTATTTCTCATCAAAGTACAACGTTAGCGCTGGCGTCATGTAGGCCGCACGTTCAACTTGAGCGGCGCGCAGTTCGGGACGGATGCGGATACTGTCATACCCGCGACGGCTTTCAGGTACCCCCATGTACTTACCTCAGTTCTTGCATTTTTCTGACTTGAGTCACTAGTGATGACGTTTTAGCTACGGCGCCTGGCTTGACTGACGAGGCTTTTTGTCCCCCAAAGTGACTGTTCATAGGCGGCACTTACGCCAGCCCAACTGTAGAACTCTCGAGCTCTTTCCTTGTTAGAAAGACTTGAAGCGCTTCTTGCCTCGGGGTTATCCAGCATTCTCCGAATACCAAGCTCAATGTCGCCTGGCAGGGGCTCGACAAGGTGCTCCTCCGAACCCAACACTTCAATATTGTAGGAAGTGCGGCGCGCAACAACTGGGGCGCCGCAAGCCATGGCTTGAACCAGAGCAGGGTTGGTTCCACCTACACTGTGGCCGTGAAAATAAGCGCCGGCGTGCTGCCACAGCGACAGCAGTTTGCTGTCGTCGCTGACATGGCCCAACCAAGTTACATTCGGGTGCTGACTCAGATGACGAGCTCTTTCATCTAATTCTCCGCCATATCCTGAGGAGCCGACGATTACCACAGGGTGGTCTGCCGCGAGGCTAGCAGCAGCTTCAAAAAATTCAAGAATAGTATTCTCGGGAACGAATCGCGCGACTACGAGGACGTAGGTACCGCTTTCAAGACCATCTATAGCCTGCACACGACCAGGCTCGTCACCGCCATAGGGTATAAAAATGCTGTCCCGCCCAAATTCTTCCTTCCAGCGGCGCTGTATTTCTACCGAGTCGCTCACAAGCTTATTAGCAAATTTAGCAGTGAACTTCGCACCAAGCTTGAAGACGAATTTCGCTGCGCGGCCCCACTTGGCGCGTTCCCACTCAATACCGTCGACATTGACAATGACTGGAATTCCACGTAGACGCAAAAAAGGAAGCCAAAAGCCGTTCGCTACATTCATCACCAAGGCAACATCTGGCTTGTGCAACACAGCGTGTGCAACCGCAGTAAAGCCGAAACTGAGGGTGCTCAAAGATTTGCTATCAAGACCTGGCGTTAGCGTCGAACGGACACGGGGATCTCGTTCAGGGTCATCCTCCTTGATGGCCCCGGCTCGACCGTAAACATTAACATCCCAACCAGCGTCCACAAGGTATGGAGAGATCTTTCTCACCGCAGTCTCAAAGCCCCCGTAGTAACTCGGGTACCCTCTAGTGCCAATAATCGCTACAGACTTCGGTTTCTGCTTCATATCCTGGGCCTTCATTCTTGGTCACTTTATTTCTACTGGTCAGTTCACTCTCTGCGCTGAACACAGATGCAGAATCATGGCTCCTCGCGCCGGCGGGATCCAGAAGGGGGCACACAAATAACAGCGAGAGCATCTAAGGAGACGCATCCTCGGGAGTACCAGCGCGCCTACCGTAGCATGAGGCGGAGGGCAGGCTTGTCGCCCTGCCCCCAACGTTGGTTGGTGATCAGACAGCCCGCGGCTATGCTGCAACATTAATGGCGATCTCGGCCAACATGTATCCTTTCCCGGGGGGGAAAGTTCCCAACTGAAAACTTGGCGATTGGGATCTAATTGGGGACCTTGCTTGACTGGCGGGCACGGACATCAAGACGACTGCGGGTTGTTGATGCGTTTGTCATTGTTTGGGCCGTCACCGGGGCTTACATACTGCGCTTCGGATTCGAGTCGCACCTTGTACTTCCTGGGCAGGAGTTGTCCTACGGGTGGCTTTCCGTCGCGTTGGCTATCTCATGGTGGCTGATGCTTGGAGCTTGGAATACGAGACAGAGCCGGGTACTGGGGTCTGGCGCCGACGAATATAAGCGTGTTGCTGCAGCTTCGCTGTGGCTTTTTGGGTTAGTAGCCATCTTCTCCTATGTCTTCCGCATCGAAACAGCTCGTGGTTATGTGGGGATCGCGCTGCCAGCCGGCTTGTTCGGGCTTCTCCTTGCCCGCTGGCTCTTACGCCAGCACCTAAATGTGGATAGGCAAGCAGGCGACAGCATGTCGCGGTTGATGATTTTGGGTGGTCCCGGCGCCGTAGCGCACCTCAATAAGTCGCTCTCTGCCGCCAAACACGCGGGGTATCAGCCGATCGCTGCCTATACACCGGGAGCCACGCACTCCTCACATGAGGAAGGCGTTGACGGACTTCCTGTTCTGGGGGCGGGCCAGGACGTAAGTTCAATATTGAAGGCCATCGACTCTTGTGGGGCTGACGCTGTCGCCGTTTCAGCGGGTGTGCAGCTTCACCCCCAGACACTTCGCCATCTTGGTTGGGAGCTTGCCGCCCGAAACGTCGGACTAATCATGGCGCCAGCGTTGACAGATATAGCGGGTCCTCGTATTCATACCCAGCAAGTGGCGGGCCTCCCGTTGATTCACGTGACTACGCCCAGCCTAGAAGGCGGGCAGCGCGTAGCTAAGCGCTTATTTGATGTGATTGTGTCAGGAGCGCTTATCGTCATCGCGGCACCGGTAATGGCCCTGGTCGCCGTCCTTGTGAAACTCGACAGTCCTGGTCCTGTGTTGTTCAAACAGGAACGAGTGGGAATGGGCGGTGATGCTTTCCACATGCTCAAGTTCCGCTCCATGGTCACCAACGCCGAACAACAACTCTCTGCTTTGGTGGGGCGGAACGAGGGTAACGGGCTACTTTTCAAAATGAAAAGTGATCCCCGTGTAACCCGAGTCGGCAAATTCCTGCGGAAGTACAGTCTGGATGAGCTGCCACAGCTGTTCAACATCGTCACAGGTTCGATGAGCCTCGTTGGTCCTCGACCGCCACTGCCAACAGAGGTAAAGGCCTACGAGAACGACGTCCGCCGCCGGCTGTTAGTCAAACCTGGTCTTACAGGCCTTTGGCAAGTCAGCGGAAGGTCCAATTTATCGTGGCAGGACTCCGTTCGCCTGGACCTATATTACGTAGAGAACTGGTCACTTACGGGTGACCTGGTGATCTTGCTACGAACCTTTCGTGCGGTCTTTCACAGCACTGGAGCCTACTAGACACTCGCTATTCGCTTGTGCCCTCAGGGGGAAAGAAGAAGTTGATGCGTATTTCAGTTATAGGATGCGGCTATCTTGGCGCAGTCCACGCAGCGTGCATGGCAAAACTGGGCCACGATGTGGTCGGTGTAGATGTGGATGAAAGGAAGATTTCCGACCTAGCCGTAGCTACAGCACCCTTCTTCGAACCCGGTCTAGACGACCTCTTAGAGGAGGTGCAGAGCACTGGTCGCTTACGCTTCAGCACGAACAGTGCGGACGCTTACGGAAGTGCCGTACATTTCATTTGCGTGGGCACTCCACAAAAGAAGGGCGAGAACGCCGCCGACCTCACGTACGTGGACGCAGCTGTTGAAACCCTGTTGCCTTATCTTTCCCCGGGTGACCTAGTGGTTGGCAAATCGACCGTGCCTGTGGGTACAGCATCACGGCTGGCGCGCCGGATTGCGGAGGTCCAACCAGAGGCAAGTTTGATCTGGAATCCCGAATTCCTCAGGGAGGGACATGCTGTTGCTGACACGCTCCAGCCGGACCGATTTGTCTATGGGACGCACGACGGACGCGAAGATGGTCCAACCGTCGCGATCCTTGATGAAGTTTATGCCTCCCCGTTAAGCACGGGAACGCCGCGGCTAGTCACGGATCATCCGACCGCCGAGCTGGTGAAAACTGCTGCGAACTCTTTCCTTGCTACCAAGATCTCATTTATAAACGCAATGGCCGAACTATGCGAGGCAGCGGGTGCAGACGTTACGCAATTAGCCGATGCCATCGGCATGGACGACAGAATCGGCAGGAAATTCCTCAACGCCGGCATAGGATTCGGCGGGGGTTGCCTTCCGAAGGACATTCGGGCATTTATGGCACGGGCTGGCGAACTCGGCGCCGACCAGGCGCTCACCTTCCTGCGTGAGGTAGACGCCATCAATATGAGGAGACGCAGCCGGGTAGTGGAACTTACCCGAGAGCTATGCGACGGCTCCCTGATGGGTAAGCGAATCACGGTACTCGGAGCAGCTTTCAAGCCTGAAAGCGATGATGTCCGAGATTCTCCTGCCCTAAGCATTGCTGCTCAGCTTCAACTTCAAGGAGCGGTGGTGACGGTCACTGACCCGAAAGCCTTAGAGAATGCTGCGCGGCGCTTTCCCGAACTTCACTATGAAGGTCGAACAGCTACAGCTCTTCGAGGTGCGGATGCTCTGCTGCTTCTGACGGAGTGGGTTGAATACCGCGATCTAGATCCGTATGACTTGCTTGAGCACGTCTCCGCACCGAAGGTTCTTGACGGTCGGAATGTCTTAGACCCAGAAAAATGGCGTGCAGCAGGATGGCAATTCCGAGGTCTTGGGCGGCCTTAAGACCATGGGGAGAAGGGATGAGGCACCAGCGGCAAGTGAAAATTCAACTCTCAAGGGAGGCAAAGGTACTTCTTTCCTGACAAGACGGCAGCGGAACGGCGTGCTGCTAACAACTGGCGCCCTGGTTCTGCTGATCGTCGTTGGTGTTATCTGGGTGGGCCTGAGAGCAGTATCGGTTAAGAGCGATCTGTCAGCCGCTATGCAAGCCGTACCGGTGGTAAAAACACATCTTGCAAGGAATGAGTCCGTTGAGGCTGCAGCCGCCGTAGAATCGATAACGGCCCGCACTGCGGCGGCGCGAGCGTCAGTTGAAGATCCAGTATGGACCTTGGCCTCGGTAGTTCCATTCGTGGGTTCTAATCTGGCCGCAGTGGCAGAGGTCGCCAGGTCGGCAGATGACGTTTCCCGACTTGGGCTCGCTCCGCTTGTCGGCGTATTTGAAACGTTGGATTGGAACGCTCTTCTTCCGTCGGAGAACGGGTCCAATTTGCAGCCACTTAAGGCAGCAGCGCCAAAAGTTTCTAGCGCCGCGGAGGCTGTCCGGCTCTCCGCGGACAGGTTGAGGGAGATAGACGAAACACGACTACTGCCCCAAGTTGCCCAACCGCTCGTCGAAGCCAGAGAGCAGTTGCAATCCGTAGAAGGCACCCTGTCCGCAGCTTCCGATGCGGCAGCGGTCCTGCCGGGAATGCTTGGTTCGGATTCACCCCGCAGTTTCTTACTCATGATTCAAAACAATGCGGAAGCGCGCGCATCGGGCGGCATACCCGGGGCACTGGCGATCCTGGAGTTTGACGGAGGAAAGCTCTCTTTGGAAACCCAAAGCAGTGCGAGTGACTTTGGGACCATGAACCCGGCTCTTCCAGTTGACGGAGAGCAGCAGCAAATCTACACGTCGCGCCTGGGCAAATACATGCAGGATGTCAATCTGACGCCTGACTTCCCAACAGCGGCAAGTACCGCCCAAGCCATGTGGGAAAGAAGGACGGGACAGCGAGTTGATGGGGTCATATCGATTGACCCAGTGGCTTTGAGCTACTTATTGGACGCCACCGGTCCCGTCAATCTCAACCTAGGTGAGATCCGCGTTAACGAATCCGCTGGTCTTCCAGCCCGCTTGAGCAGCGAAAACGTTGTGCAGACCTTACTTTCAGACGTCTACTCCAAGATCGAATCACCTCACCTGCAGGACCTTTACTTTGCCAGCGTTGCTCAACAAGTCTTTGCAGCCTTGTCTAACGAAAAAACCAACGCAACGGGCCTCATCGAGGGCATCATAAGGAGCGCCAATGAGGGCCGAGCTTTGGTGTGGTCAGCGACGCCCCAGGAGCAATTGGTCATCTCCAGTTACAAGTTGAGCGGTTCCATATCCGGTCCTAGCACCGAGCCTGGCGAGTTCGGCGTCTACTTCAATGACGGAACGGGTGCCAAAATGGACTACTACATGAAGCGTTCCGTGCAACTGATTAAGGAATGCGCCGAGGACGGCTACGAGCAGGTGACCGTTCGTGTAATCAGTACGAACCTTGCGCCAAAGGACGCAGGGGCAGTCTTGCCGAACTACGTAACTGCGGGCGGGGCTTATGGTGTTCCCCCAGGATCAGTGCAGACAAACATAGTGGCCTACGGACCGATACAGTCCATGGTCGAGACCGTGCGACTCGAAGGACAAAGGTCTGCTTTTGCCCCCTATATGCATTCAAATAGGCCTGTTGGGGTTATAGCGCTGCAAGTCGCCCCAGGGGAGACCAAGACCGTGGACTTTGCCTTCAGCAAGATTGTTCAGCATACGGAACCTAACCTAGTTGTCACTCCAACCGTCCAAGATGTAAAGGATGTGACTTTGCCCATGCATAGGATGTCGTGCAACTAGAATCTGGACGCAGCGTTAATACTATGTAAACCGACTGGATCGAGATTGCCTGCCTCGAGTAGCAGATGGTAGCGTCTTTATGGGATATTTATCCGCAGTTCTGCACAGGGTCTCGTGCGGAGGGGACCATTCCCCAGAATCGGGTATAACAAAAACTTTTACGTCTCCGGGGGGACACATGAAGAAAGCACTCGCAGCACTCGCACTTGCCGGCTCTATCGCCCTTGTTGGCGCGGCCCCTTCAATCGCAGCCACCTACCCGGCCCTTCCGCCGCAGGCCAACGTTTCCGATGGGACCGTCGGGCCGGGAGAGCGGTTCGTCTTCCGCGGTCAGGGATTCCTCGCCGGCGAATCCCTGACCATCCAGGTAAGCCCGGGCAACCCGCCGGCGGCTTCCGGCGCCAACGTACCTGGCAGCCGCGCGGTAGCTTCACGGATCGGCGTTGTGGCAGAGGCACAAACACTTAAGGCCGCTGCTGACGGGCAGGGCGTAGTTGAGGTACCGATCGCCATCAACGAGGCCGGCACCTACTCAATTACCGCTACCGGCGACACGTCCGGCATCACTGTTGGACCCGTGACGGTAACGGTTGCTGCGCTGGTAGCCAACCCCAACGGTGCTGCAAACGCTAACGGCAACTCCGCTCTGGCCAACACCGGTGGTCGCCCGGGTGCTGCACTTGCAAACACCGGCGCTGATTCGGGCCTCGTTCTCTGGAGTCTGGTTGGCGCTGGCGCACTCGCTGCCGGTGCAACTTCTGTAGTGGTTGTTCGTCGCCGCGCCAAGGCAGAAGCCGCTGCATAAAGGCACCACCTGGCTGACACCAAAGAGGGTGGGTGATCTCCGAATGGAGATCACCCACCCTCTTCTTTAATCCTTCGACATGCGGCGTCTCGACAGCCTCGGCCATTCCAGTGCTGTCATATCCGTGGGGTTATGGGGAGACGTTGGCACAGATTCAGCGGGAACTCGACTTCTCCGCTCTCCTCCCCTGCCCTCAGATGCTCGCGTACATCTTTCTTGCCACCCGCTGTCGCCCGGGAAACTTCGGTTACAGCCCTTCTACGGATATACCGAGCGAGCGTCCCATGAGACTTCTAGACTGTTATATGATTTGGCGGCTCGTCCTCGTCGCCATGCTTTGCTTTCTGGCTTTGGTCGCCTTTTGGCCCAGCCCTGTCGATGAGCCAGTGCGGGGACAGCTCGCGGACTTGTTGAATTCCCTCCACGAACGAGGAGTACCGCGATGGTTCAACTACAAATTTATCGAAGCATCCTGCAACGTCGCCCTGTTCGTGCCGTTTGGCTTTGTCTGCGAACTTGCCTTTCCGGAAAAGTGCTGGTGGCAGGTTGGGGCTTTCGGATTGCTTATTTCCGGTTGCATGGAGCTGGGCCAGCTGCTGTTTCTTCACAACAGGTTTGCGAGCCCACTCGACTTGATGACAAACACGTTAGGAACTGTGATCGGCGGGTTGCTGGCAGCAATAGCCATTCGACACATGAAGGCCTGCAGCCCTTACGCGACAGACCTTCAAACTAACCGCTAAGCCCTTCAGCGGCGTTACTGGCCCTGTTCCTTGTACTTGGCCTCGGTGGCGGCCTTTTGGGGGCGCCACCAGTCTTCGTTGTCGCGGTACCAGGCGATGGTGTCTTCGATGCCTTCGTCGAAGTTGGAGAACTGCGGTTCCCAGCCGAGCTCGTTGCGGAGCTTGGTGGAGTCGATGGCGTAGCGGAGGTCGTGCCCGGGCCGGTCCACCACATGGTCGTAGGCGTCAGGCGACTGTCCCATGTGCTTGAGGATCAGTTCGACGACGTCCTTGTTGTTCTTCTCGCCGTCGGCGCCGATCAGGTAGGTCTCGCCGATTTTGCCCTTGGCGATGATGGCCAGGACCGCGGAGGAGTGATCGTTGGCGTGGATCCAGTCCCGGACGTTCTCGCCCTTGCCATAGAGCTTGGGGCGGACGCCGTCGATCACGTTGGTGATCTGGCGCGGGATGAACTTCTCCACGTGCTGGTACGGGCCGTAGTTGTTGGAGCAGTTGCTGATGGTGGCCTGCAGCCCGAAGGAGCGGACCCAGGCGCGGACCAGCAGGTCGGAGCCGGCCTTGGTGGAGGAGTAGGGGCTGGAGGGGTTGTACGGGGTCTGCTCGGTGAACCGCTCAGGGTCATCGAGCTCCAGGTCGCCGTAGACCTCGTCAGTGGAGATGTGGTGGAACCGCTTGTTGTGCTTCCGGGCCGCCTCGATCAGCGTGTAGGTGCCGATGATGTTCGTGTCCAGGAACGGGCGGGGGTCGTGCAGGGAGTTGTCGTTGTGCGATTCAGCAGCGTAGTGCACCACGACATCGGTGTCCGCCACCAGCCCGTCCACGAGTGCCGCGTCAGCGATATCGCCCTGGACAAAGGTGAAGCGGTCCTCCGGCAGCCCTTTCAGCGACTCGAGGTTGCCTGCGTAGGTCAGCTTGTCCAGGACGGTCACATGGTCATCGGTGTTATCAAGTACGTAATGGACAAAGTTGGAGCCGATGAACCCGGCACCGCCGGTAACAAGAAGTCGCTGCATCAAAACATGATTTCACGCCGGCATTGATTTGGCGCAATTACAATACGTAACGGAAAATGTTTTCATGCGCGGAATAATCCTCGCCGGGGGAACCGGCTCACGTCTTCATCCAATTACTCTCGGGATTAGTAAACAGTTGGTCCCGGTCTACGACAAGCCGATGATTTACTACCCCCTCTCAACCCTCATGCTCGCGGGTATCCGGGACATCCTGATCATCACCACACCGCACGACGCTGACCAGTTTCAGCGTCTGCTTGGTGATGGTAGCCGGTTCGGTATCAATCTCAGTTACACCCAGCAACCTTCTCCGGACGGCTTGGCCCAGGCATTCGTGCTTGGAGCGGAACACATCGGCAGCGGACCGGTGGCGCTGGTCTTGGGAGACAACATCTTCTATGGCCCCGGAATGGGCACGCAATTGTGCAGATTCGAGAATATCGACGGTGGTGCAGTTTTCGGCTATCGCGTCGCTGATCCCTCGGCCTATGGCGTCGTTGAATTCGACGCAAGCGGACGCGTTATTTCTCTCGAAGAGAAGCCCGCCCACCCCAAAAGCCACTTCGCTGTCCCTGGCCTCTATTTCTACGATAACGACGTGGTGCAGATTGCCCGCGAGCTGAAGCCTTCTGCACGTGGTGAACTGGAAATCACTGACGTCAACCGGGCGTATCTAGAGCGCGGCAAACTCCAGGTAGAGATTCTCCCGCGGGGAACGGCTTGGCTCGACACTGGCACGTTCAATGACCTGAACGACGCGTCTGAGTTCGTCCGTACCATCCAGAATCGGCAAGGACTGTCGATCGGCTGCCCCGAAGAAATCGCTTGGCGACAGGGGTTCCTAAGCGACGACGAACTGCGGGAACTTGCCCAGCCCCTGGTCAAGAGCGGCTACGGCAGATACCTAATCGAACTACTTACGGAAGATGCCGAAGCCGCGTCACGGCGACTTCAACTCGCCTCGACATAACCAAAGATCGAACTAAACCTATGGGCCCACCGCATCAAGCAGTGGGCCCATAGTTCGCGAGGATCCGGTCTAATTTACGAAGCCCTTCATCCAGGTCTTCAGGTCCTCGCCGAACTCCACGCGCTCGGAAGCCAAGGTGATGACGGCCTTCAGGTAACTAAGCTTGTCACCGGTGTCGAAACGGCGGCCCTTGAACACCACACCGTACACGCCGGAGCCTTCGCCTTCACCGGCGGCCAGAGTCTGCAGTGCATCCGTCAGCTGGATCTCGTTGCCGCGGCCCGGAGCCGTGTTCTCCAGGACACCAAACACCGACGGGTGCAGCACGTACCGGCCAATGACGGCCAGGTTGGACGGTGCTTCGCCTACTGCCGGCTTCTCCACCAGGCTGTTGACGCGGACGAAATCCTCGCCCTCGACAGCGGTGATATCCGCGCAGCCGTAGGCACTGATCTGCGACGGGTCCACCTCGATAAGTGCGATCACGGAACCGCCGGTCTTCTGCTGCACCTCCATCATGGTGGACAGGAGGGACTCGGCCTCATCAATCAAGTCATCGCCCAGCAGGACAGCAAACGGCTCATTGCCCACGTGCTGCTTGGCGCACAGGACCGCATGGCCCAGGCCCTTGGCCTCACCCTGGCGGACGTAGTGGATGGGACCCAGCTCAGACGCGTACTGAATAGCCTCCAGCCGGTCCTTATCGCCCTTCTCCTCCAGCACCCGTTCCAGGCCAGGAGCGCGGTCGAAATGGTCCTCCAGCGCGCGCTTGCTGCGTCCCGTGATCATCAGGACGTCGCTGAGGCCGGACTTGACCGCTTCCTCTACCACGTACTGGATGGCCGGACGGTCCACGACGGGCAACATTTCCTTCGGCATTGCCTTGGTGGCGGGCAGGAAGCGAGTTCCCAATCCGGCAGCAGGAATGACGGCTTTGGTAATTGCTCTCCCCATAGTCATAGGTGAACCATATAAATTTCGCGCCCCGAAAGACAATTGAGAAGGTATTCTGCCGCCTTAGCCAGCGGACCTCACATCACGAATAATGCGGGGAACGGCGCGGAGGAAGCGGCTCCATCTGGCCCGATGCAGCAAGAGACGCCCGCGCACGGACAGGTCGGCGTAGATGTTCCCGCCCAGGAAAGTCTCGGCCGACGGAAACACGGCCCGCCACAGCATCATCGGCTTCTCCCACCAGGGAGCCTGGGCGAGGGCAAGAAGCCTGGCACTTCCCGGTTCCCGGGCGATCAGGCGGTTGCGCCACTCCAGTGAGGGCTGCGGCCAGTCCGGCATAGCGCTGTTGGGCAGGAGGTCTTCCAGGAAGGGACGCACTGCCGCCAACGAGCCGGTTGCCGAGGCGGTCTTCAGGACGGCCACCGCGAGCCCGTCCCGCTCCGAGAGGCGGGCAAGGTAGTCCAACTCCCGGCGGCAGGCCGGCAGGTGCGGAGACCGCAGCGCGTGCAGAGCCATAACCAGGATCCCCAATGGCTTGGTCGGAACTCTCAACACCTGCCCCGCTAGCGCAAGTTCTTCAGTCAGTCCGCACATGGTCTCAAAGCATTCAACAGCTGGCTTCTCCATCCCCGGGAAGCGGGTATGGACGTCGATGCAGCAGGGCCAGTCCGGATGGTCCACCGTCACTGAGTGCTTGGGAAACGTCCTGCCGTCCGGATCCACCGGACGTTCCCGCCAACCCCGCTCCCGCAAACCCTGCAGCAGGGCCTCCAGCTCTGCGGGGCCAACGAAGACGTCCACGTCGGTTGATGTCTTGGGCTTTCTCAATCCCATCTGGACGCTGGCCGGCCCCTTAATAAAGAACACCCGGACGCCAAGGCTGTCTGCCAGCCGGGACACCATGGCATGGGCAAGGAGCACGCCCTCTGAAAGGCTCAGGTGCGTTGCCGTCGTAAGAGGAGCCATGGCTGGGTGCCTACACCTTTGCCCGGCGACCGCTGAGGACAGCCTCCACGGTGCCCTCGGCAGCACTCATCGACGATACGTCGGCAGCCGTGACCTCTTCGTCGGCCACAGGCACCGACGACGCCGCGGACGTGTACGTCCCGTAGTACGAATAGGAGTCGGTCCCCCGGGTTGGCACGTAGTTGAGCACAGCCCCAAGGACCCGGCCCTTGACCTTCTCCAGGTTCCCCAGCGACTGCCCCAGCTGCTCCCGCGTGGTCCTGCCCGTCCGGACCACCACAATGGCGCCGTCCGCCGCGCGGGAGAGCACCGCCGCGTCCGTGACGGGAAGCAGCGGCGGCGCATCAACCAGGACCACGGCGTCTTCGGCCAGGGCAGCGAGCATGTTCTTCATGGCCTGGGACCCCAGCAGCTCGCTGGGGTTCGGCGGTATGCGGCCCGATCCTAGGACCGACAAGTTCGGCAGGGCACCCCACGGCTGCAGGACGTCCGACAGCTCCGCCTTGCCCGTCAGCACATCGGTGACGCCGGCGCCGGGGACCAGGTTGAACACGTCCACCAGCGTGGGCCGGCGGAGGTCGCCGTCCACCACCACAACGTTCTCGCCGGCTGCGGCCATGGTCACCGCGAGGTTGGCCGTGACAGTGGACTTGCCTTCCGACTGCACCGAACTGGTTACCACGATGATCCGCGGCGGCTGGTCCACATCCAGGAAGCTGAGGTTGGTCCGCAGTTCCCGGAGGGCCTCGGCCATCGCTCCCCCGGCATCCTGGAGCTGCGCTGCGGTGCCCGCGTCCAGCACCGTGCTCCTCTCATCCAGCCGGTGGTCCACGGGAAGGGTGCCGATCACCGGGACGCCGAAGAGCTGCTCGATCTCGGCGGCCTTGCTGATGCGCCGGTCGAGATACCGCCGGACTACTGCGTAGGCCACGCCGAGGGCCAGGCCAACGAGTGCGCCCAGGGCCAGGTTCAGTTTCAGGTTGGGCGACGTCGGGCTGGTGGGGAGGACCGCTTTGCCCAGCGGGAGCACCCGGACGGCAGTCGCCGTCGCCCCCGCCGGTGCGCCCGCATCCGCCGAAGCGGAGGCGCCGGACGCAGCGCTTGCGTCGCCTGCAGGCGCCGTCTCAATCGCCTCCACCTGCGCGGCAAGGCCGTTCACCCAGGCGTCGGCCACCCGCTGCGCCGTGGCGGGGTCCCTGGACTCGGCCGTCACCCGGATCTCCGCAGTGTCGAGCGGCACCTTCACGCTGATGCTGCCGAGCAGGGCATCCGCCGTCGTGTCCAGGCCGAGGGAGGCGATGACCCGGTCCGCCACCAGCCGGGACTTAGCCACGGACTCGTAGTTCTTCACCTTCGCCTTGGCCAGGCTGTCCCCCGCCAGCGACAGGCTCACGTTGTCCGAGCCCGGGGTGACCACAATGCCGCTGGAGTCCGACGAGTAGATCCTGGGCTGCAGGACCGTCCAGCCGGCCGCCGCCAGCGTGCAGAGCAGCGTAAAGGCCACAATGGCCTTCCAGTACACCCGCAGCACGCGCAGGTAGTCCGCCAGGTCCATGCCGGGGGCCGCTTCGGCGGGCGCAACGGTTGCGCTCATGGTTGTTCCTTCCAACTTCCGTCTACTTTTCGTTTGTTTCCAGTACGAACTTTGCGAGGAGCTGCTCAACAGCGCGTACGACGGCGGCGCGGTAACCTTCCGGCGCGCCGTGCACCTTTGTCACTTCTTCAGCAAGCCGCTCCGGCGGGACCGGACCGGCGCAGGCCTCCCAAATGGCCGGGCCGATGCCGGTGAGCCGGACGATCTCGTTGTCCAGCATGATCAGCAGGTCGCTGCCGACGGCCACCGCATCCTTGGCTGCTACCCGCCGGATCCAGCCCTCCACGACGGGTTCGGCGTTGTTCCCTGCTGCGCGGGCCTCCCAGGCGGAGTCTTGCCCGGGCGTCGTCGCCTGCCTTTGAAATAGAGGCTCCAGGGCGGTTGGGAGGTCTGCGGCTTCCGAGTAGGTCACCTGCCAGACTCCCCCGACGCTCTCGATCAGGTGGCACAGCGACTGCAGCGGTGCCTCCAGCTCGCCCTGAGAGGAGGAATCCGGGATCAGGGCGAGCACCGCGTCGGCAAGCGGCACCCGTTCCAGCACCGGGCGTAGGTGGCCAGGTCCGTGGACGCGGTTCAGCAGCACGATGGACTGGATGAAGGGTTTGGCCGGTGCCGGCTGGAGGCCCAGCTCGTCAGGTCCCAGCTGGCGCTTGGGCAGGCCGGGACCCTGCTTCACCGAAAGCGGCTTGGGGTACGGAACCACCGAACCGTCCCAGTCGATGGCGACCGTCTCGTCCGTGACGTAGCCGTACTCCTGGGCGAGCACGGCTGAGGCTGTGGTCTTTCCCGTTCCCGACCTAGCGACCAGCGCCACGACAGCCCCGGTGTCCGGATCAGCCACGCCGCAGGCATGCAGCATGGTCAGTTCCCCGGCGTTCGCCAGGATGGCCGCCACCGTGAGCCGTGACGTGAGGTTCTCAGCCAGCTCCTCAAAGGAGGCAGCGTCCAGGTGGAAAGTGCCGCCGTCGTGCTTTATGGAGGGGGAGGTGACCGACGCCGTGAACGGGAGGCCGTCCGCAGGTTCCAAAGGGACCGGCGGCAGAAGCGGCTCGGGGCTGCTGATACACCGGGCCCACGCCGAACTCATGGAAACCCGCTGCTGCCAGGTGACCGCACGGCCCCAGCGGACCACAAACTGCTTTCCCAGGATTTCAAGGGACAGCAGATCACCACCGCGTGCCAGTTCCTCGAACATGCGTTGTTTCCACGACGAGCGTGTGTCCTCTGCGGTCCCCGCTGTCATCGTGCCGCTACCGCGAAGCGCCGCGGGCGGCCTCGATCAGGCGCTGGGCTTCGAGGCCGGCCAGGAAGGCTTCCACCTGGGCCTGCATCTGCCCGGACTGGTCCTCAAAGGTGGCCTCAAGCTCAGCGAGGATGGACTGCTCGGTCCGCCGTCCGTCGATCAAGTCCCAGATGGTTGCCGCGGTCCCTTCCAGGACCACGGGCTGGGACGCGTCGAGGTGGAGCAGGGCAACCCGGTCCTGGCCCTCGGTGCGCACCTCGGCGACCAGGCCGCCACGTTTCCAGACCATCAGTAGGTGACCGTGACGGTGCCCGTGAGGAGCCGGTCCGTGTTGTCGGGCAGCCGCAGGGTGATGGTCAGCGTGTAGGTGTAAGTGACCTTGCTGGGACCGGAGCCGGTGAGGCGCTGGTACTGGAACGTCATGGGGAAGCTCAGCGTCTGGCCCGCAGTCATGCCGCCCGCGTAGACGAACGTGGCGTTGTACTCGTGAGCGGCCGTGTACGGGGGCGATGCCGGGGTCATCGTTGCCGTGGACAGGGTCTGGAGCCCGGCTCCCGCCAGTACTGTGCCCACAGGCTTGATATTGACGGTGCCGCTGATGGCGCCGGTGAAGGCATTGCCCGCATTGGTGATCTGGAAGCCCGTGGGGCCGGTGCCGTTTTGGTTGGTGCCGGATCCGGTGCCTGTTGAGCTCACAAGCGAGATTGCCGAGCCGCTGCCGGCCAGGGCTGCGGTGGCACTGATGCCGGACGCAGCTGCGGCCGGGGCGGCGATGGCTGTAGCGATAACGGGCAGTGACCAGGCCACGCCTGCGACTACCCTGCGGCGGCTGAAACCGCTCTCGGCGCCAGTTGTGTCGTTCTCTTTCAAAACCTCAGACAATTGCGCCCCCTGTAGGTGTGAACTACGCCCGGCTCCACGACCGGCAGCGTGTTTCTGGCCGGGGTGTCCCGACGTCACCTACTTTTGCGAACGCGCCTAAAGATTCCTCCAGCCAAAGCTGCAAGGTTGGGTCAAGATCGCATCTGCAACCTCAAGCCCGTTCAGGCCCCACCGTGTAGGTGGTCCCGCCTTCATCCGTCACCAGCTGGTCCGATTCCCTGAGATCTGCCGAGGCGGAACAGTCATCGCACCGGCCAACGAACTGGTGGGGGCACGCAGAAAGATTGATTCCGTCCCCAGTGGATAATCGGGCTCGCATCGATCCCCCGTTCCTGGGTTCTCCCGTCTCCCCGGAAGACCCGTTTCAGCCGCCACGATGATGGTGCCGGCGAACTGCAGGAACGGGAGCCGTGATCGCGAAAGCTCCCTCCTCGCCGGCACTCCCAGTGAACAACGAGCCGAAGCGGGAAACACGAGTAGGCAATACCCGTTTCCGGCGGGCCTACCCTACCTTCCTAATACTCGGGATGCCGGACCTACCTAAGCCCCTACCCGGTTTTTTGGGCAGTCCCCGGGGCGACCGCGGGCCGGTCCCCCAATCGACTGGCACCGGCCCACGGCGGCGGCCCTGCCCAGCCTGGGCCGCCTTCACCTGTTCCCTCAGCACGGCCGGGAACAGGTGGTCTTATCCCGCTTGCACGGGCACCGGCGGGGACTGGAACGCCGACCGGCGGGACAACTCGGAGTCAACGAGGCGCAGCAAAGCGGCGCCTGAAGCGTCATTGGCGGCAGTGCCGGCCGAAGAAGAATTGTTCAGCGCCCACCGCAACTGGAGGAGGTCCGACGCCGGCACAAGGTGCCATTCCTCGAAGACATGAAAAACCCGGCCTGCAGGCGCATGGCGGAACGGCGTCTTATCGACGACGGGGTTAGCAGTAGTGCGCAGCATGGATGAGTCTCTCGTGGGGATCCCAAGAGGCTGGCTGCTCAACCAAAAGTAAGCACACAATATCGAACGGGGCGCGAAAGCGCATTAGTTTTCCGTTTTTTATGGAAGCGTGACAACGCTGCCGCCACCGGCGCCCACTGCCCCGCGCCGGGGATACCGCAACCGGCTATTCCTGCTAAGAAAGGCGAAGGAGGCGGCCCACCCCTGACCGGATCTTCGAAACTTTTACGCCGCTTCTGGACAGACTTGTCTGTCCTCAGATAAATCTTTGTCTACGCATCACGGTCCGGGCTCGGCGGCTCGACCGGGATAACCGCTGGTATTGGTAGCGAAACATTTGATGGGACAGGGGACCGCTCGAATGAATGACGATGACGACATTTTGGCAGTGGCAGAGGCAGCGGCGGGACGTCAGCCCTGCGTCGACCCGGACGGCCCGCCGGTCGAGCTGCAGATAGCCATCGCGACGGCGGTGTTGCACGGCAAACCGGTTCGGGAGGTTGCCGCCGTGGCGCAGATGACAGCACTGGAGGTCGTGGACGCGGCTGAGGCTGTCACCTATCAGGCCAACCCATCGTCGCCCTGATCGCCGAAGCGACTACGTCCGTCCTCAACCGTCACGGAGCTGGTATGGCTTCACCGACCCGTGACGGAACGCTTTGCGCCCTGTGGTCGGCAATCAGCGCGCGCGCCATGCGCTGGGCCCGTCTGGCTGCCAACTTGTCGCCTTCGGCGGCAGCGATGATCGAGCCCTTCATCAGGATGTGCCATGAAAGCGCGAATGTTTCCGGATCCTGCAGGCCCGCTTCCCTGGCCAGGACCTGGACCTGGTCGCGGATCCTGCCCAAATACCCAATGCTCGCGCGTCCCAGAGGGTGGTGAGCGCCCATCTCAAGCAGGACCTTCACAAATGAACACGCTTCGAAATCATCATCATGGAACCACTGGTGGTACACATCGAAGATGGCCAGCAGCTGATCTTCGGGATTCTGGGCCCTGCTTTTGGCTTCAGGGACAACGGACCCCATCATCCACAGCTCGTCGCGCCGCTTCAGAAACGCCAGCGCCAAGTCGTTCTTGGACGGAAAATGCCGATAAAACGTCGCCTTAGCCACGCCCGATGTCCTGATCAGTTCATTAACCCCAACATCGCGGATCCCGCGCTGGGAGAACAACGCGTAGGCAGCCACGACAATACGGGTTCGGACATCATCAGGAGCTTCCAGTTCGTCTGCGATGGTCCTCATGCTCGGAAATTCTACATATGGGATGCAAGATTCATGCCGGTCGCGTTTCCGGCCGCATGTCGCCAGCAGTTACGCAGTGCGGCCCGTGAACTTCGGCTCGCGTTTCTCCTGGAAGGCCCGGAAACCCTCGGCGTAGTCTTCGGTCTTGCAGAGCCGCGCCTGTTCGGTGTTCTCCTCCTGCATGGATTCCCACAGGCCCAGGCGCTGGTCCCGGATATGCGCCACCAGCTCCTTGGAGGCCACAAACGCCCCGGTTGCACCCGAAGCCACCCGGCCCACGATCTCCCGCGTCGACTCCAACAATGAATCCGCCGGCATCGCCCGGCTGAACATCCCCTGCGCCACCGCCTCAGCGCCCGAGATCAGGTCCGCCGTGTAAATCAGGTCCAGCGTCCGGTGCATGCCCAGCCGCTCGGTGAAGTACCAGTGCCCTCCAGAGTCCAGCGTGGCCCCGAGCTTGGCGAACGGAGACCCGAACTTCGCGTTCTCCGCCACGTACACCACGTCCGTGGCCAGCAGCAGCCCCAGCCCCACCCCCAGGCACGCACCCTGCGCGGCCGCGAACGTCGGCGCCGGGAAGGCCGCCATCTTCTTCAGCAAAGGCTCCACCAGCCCGCCGAGGTACGCCGCGGCGTCGTCGCTCTCCGGCGTCACCCCCGCGATGTCCCGGCCCGCGCAAAAGGCGCGGCCCTCTCCCCGCAGGAGCAGCGCCCGCACCTCACCGCGCTCGGCGGCGGCAGCAGCGTCGTCGTACGCCTGCCTCAGCTCGTTGAGCGCGTGCTCGTCCAGCGAGTTCAGCTTTTGCGGGGCGTCCAGCACAACCTCGGCGACGCCGTTGCTGATGGAGAGGGAAATCATGGGGCTCCTTTATTGGGACAGAACTTAGACGTCGAAGTCGACGGTGACTTCCTTGCTGGTGGGGTGGCTCTGGCAGGTCAGCACGTACCCCTTGTCCAGCTCATCCTGCTCCAGCGCGTAGTTTTCGTCCATGGTCACGCTGCCGGTGACCACCTTGGCCCGGCACGTGCCGCACACTCCCCCGGCACACGCGAACGGCACATCCGGCCGGACCCGCAGCGCGGCGTTGAGGATGGACTCGCGGGCGTGCGTGGGGCTGGCCACCTCGCCCTGCAGCCCGTCCAGCTTGAACGTGATCTTGTACGTCTCCTGGGACTCGTCCACGATGACGGGACGGCCGGCGTGCCCCTCCGGCCGGTCCGGCTTGCCGGACGTGAACAGCTCGAACCGGACGTTCTCCGGCTTCACCCCGCGCTCGGCCAGCGTGTCCCGGCACAGCTGCACCAGTTCGAACGGCCCGCACAGGAACCACTCGTCCACGTCGTCCGCGTGGATGGCGGTGCCCAGCAACTGCTGGAGCTTCTCGGCGTCGATCCGGCCGGACAGCAGCGGCGCGATCCGCTGCTCACGGCTCAGCACGTGGTGGATGGCCAGCCGCTGCGGGTACTTGTCCTTCAGGTCCGCCAGCTCCTCCAGGAACATCACGTCCATGGCGGCCTTGTTGGCGTAGATCAGGTCGAACCTGGTCTCCGGGTTCGCGGCCAGCAGCGTCCGGGCGATCGCGATCACCGGGGTGATGCCGCTCCCCGCCGCGATGGCCACAAAGCTGCCCGGCTCTCCGGCGAGCTCCTCCGGGTGGTTCATGGAGTTCATCACGTTCTGCTCCACGGCCTTGCCGTCCCGGCCGTGCTTGGAAACGAACGCACCCATCGGGCTCATCACGTCCAGGGTGTCCCCGGCCTTCAGCTCGGCGTTGGCCCAGGTGGAGAACAGCCCGCCCAGGTCCTTCTTGATGGCCACCCGGATCTCGCTGCTGCCGTCCTCGAAGCTGCGCGGCTCGGCGCAGATGGAGTAGCTGCGCCGGATTTCCTTGGGCACCCCGGTCTCGTCCGGCAGCTTGGTGCGCAGGGCCACGTACTGGCCGGGCAGGTAGTCGAACTTGCCGGCGAGCTCGGCGGGCACGTGGAAGGACACCTCGATGGCGTCCTCGGTCAGCCGGCGCACCTCCTTCACCTCGAGCGTATGGAAGGACGGTCGACGGCGGCCGGTCAGCTCAGCCTCTTCGGCGGCGGTCTGGCGGACAACAGGCATGGGGATTCCTTACAGGACTTTGAAGTAGTCGAACGGTTCCTTGCAGTCCTGGCACACATACAGGGCCTTGCAGGACGTGGAACCGAAGCGGGTGAGTTCCTTGGTGTTCAGGCTGGAGCACTGCGGGCACTTGACGGCCATCTTCAGCTTGATGGGGCCCTGGTGGCCGGCCTTGCCGGTGGGGGGCGCGATGCCGTACTCCTCCAGCTTCGCTTTGCCCTCGGCCGTCATCCAGTCCGTGGTCCAGGCCGGCGAGAGGACCAGGTCCACCTGCACGTCCCCGTAGCCTTCCTTGGCGAAGGCGGTCTTGAGGTCGTCGCGGATGGCGTCCATGGCCGGGCAGCCCGAGTACGTGGGGGTGATGGTGACCGTGATCCGGCCCTCGTCACCCACCTGGACGTCCCTTAGGATTCCGAGGTCGGCGATGGTGAGCACGGGGATCTCGGGATCGCACACCGTGGCAGCGATCTCCCAGGCTTTTTGCACCCCAGCCCGCGCCGGCGTCGTGCCTGTTTTTGTCTCGAAGTCCTGCACGCGGAAGTCCATGACTGTCACCAGGTCGCTCCGGGGTGCTCTCGGGCCAGCACCTGCATCTCGGCGAGGATGTAGCCCAGGTGTTCCGAGTGCTTGCCCTGCCGTCCGCCTCCGGGAGCGGCCGGAACGTCCGGGACCTCCAGCCCGGCCTCGGCGAGGACCTCGCCGGTCAGGCGGTCAAAGTCCTCCTTCAGCGAGGAAGGTACGACGGCGGCGCCCGCCTCCGCGAGGCGCGTCACCAGGTCGTCGTCGCGGAAGAGCTCCTCGACGTACGGCCACATCAGGCGCAGTCCGTGGATCATCCTTTGCCGCGACTCGTCCGTGCCACCGGCGAGGCGCAGGATCCACTGGGCGCTGTGGTCCCGGTGGTAGTCGACTTCCTTGACGGCCTTGGCGGCGATGGCTGCCAGGGTGGCGTCCGTGGATTCGGTGAGGCGGCGGTACAGCTCGAACTGGTAGTAGCTCACGATGAACTGCCGCGCGATCGTGGCCGCGAAGTCGCCGTTGGGCTGCTCGAACAGCTGGACGCTGCGGAACTCGTGCTCGCGGCGGAAGTAGGCCAGGTCGTCCTCGGATTTGGGAGTGCCGTCCTCATTGGGCATTCCGGCGCCGGCGTAAGTGAGGAAGCTGCGGGCGTGGCCCAGCTGGTCCAGGGCGATGTTGCCCAGGGCGATGTCCTCCTCCAGTTCGGGCGCACGGGAGATCCAGTGGCCCAGGCGCTGGGCGAGGATCAGGGAGTCGTCACCGAGGCGGAGGGCGTACTCTGCTGCTTCTGGGCTGGGCTTGGCCAGGCCGGTTTTGACCTCGAGGGCGATGTCCTCCGGGCGGAGCGCGTTGCCGGGGGTGATGCGGGTGGCGGAGGCGTTGGAGTCGCCGCCGGCGACCCCGGTGGAGATGTCGCCGTGGCCCGTTGTTGGAGGTGTGCTGCCTGACTGGGGGCTCATAGGTGTTTTACCCCTTCGCTCTTGGTGTAGTACGTGGCGTGCCGGTAGTCCTTGCCCTGCGGCGACTCAAAGAAGGATCCCTTGGAGTCGGGGTCGCTGGCGGCGATGGCCTCTGCCGGGACAACCCAGATGGAGACTCCCTCGTTGCGGCGGGTGTAGAGGTCGCGCGCGTTGCGGAGGGCCATGGCGGCGTCCGGTGCGTGCAGGCTGCCGGCGTGGACGTGGCTCAGGCCGCGGCTGGACCGGACGAAGACCTCCCACAGGCCCCAGGCGCTCCTATCGTGATGCTGCTCAGGCGCAGGGGACGCCTTGGGCGCCTCGCGCTTGATCTCTGCTGCCGAGCTGGCCGGTTCTTCCGGGTTGCCGTGGGGACTCATGCTGCGTATTCCTTCTGCATCTTTGCTGACTGTTTTGCCGCATAGGCGGCGGCTGCTTCCCTAACCCACGCGCCGTCGTCGTGCGCTGCTCTCCGCCGCTCGAGGCGCTGGGCGTTGCAGGGGCCGCGGCCGGCGAGGACTTCGTGGAACTCGTTCCAGTCGAGCGGACCGTGCTCCCACTTTTTGGTGTCCTCGTTGTAGCGGATCTGGCTGTCCGGGAGGGTGAGGCCCAGGACCCTGACCTGCTCGACCATCATGCCCACGAACCGGCTGCGCAGTTCATCATTGCTGAAGCGCTTGATGTTCCAGGCCATGGACTGCTTGGAGTTGGGCGAATCGTCGTCCGGCGGGCCGAACATCATCAGGGCCGGGGCGTACCACCGGTTCACGGCGTCCTGGGCCAACTGCTTCTGCGCGGGGGTGCCGTTGGAGAGTTCGAGGAGGATCTCGAATCCCTGGCGCTGATGGAAGGACTCCTCCTTGCAGATGCGGACCATGGCGCGGCCGTAGGGACCGTAGGAGGCGCGGCACAGCGGGACCTGGTTGCAGATGGCTGCGCCATCCACCAGCCAGCCGATGGCGCCCATGTCCGCCCAGGTAAGGGCCGGGTAGTTGAAGATGCTCGAGTAGCGGGCCTTGCCGGCGATGAGGGCGTCCATCATCTCGTCCCGGGTCTGGCCCAGGGTTTCGGCGGCGGAGTAGAGGTAGAGCCCGTGGCCGGCCTCGTCCTGGACCTTGGCCATGAGGATGGCCTTGCGCTTGAGGCTGGGGGCGCGGGAGATCCAGTTGGCCTCGGGCTGCATGCCGATGATCTCCGAGTGGGCGTGCTGGCTGATCTGGCGGAGCAGGGTCTTGCGGTAGGCCGCCGGCATCCAGTCCTTGGGCTCAATGCGCGAATCCTCGGCCATGATGCGGTCGAAGTGGGCCTGGGCTTCTTGGTCCGCCTGTGCCTGCTCCTGCTCGCGCGGGGCTGGCTCGGCGGGCACTGACTGCAGGTTCTGCGCTGCCATGGTTGCTCCTATGCAAAGACCGTCTGGGACGTGCGGAATTATTTACCGACCGTTCGTTCAGGATATGCAAAAGCCCGCGGCACCGTCAAGCGCCACTCCCGCCCCGACGCCCTATCACCTCCCACCCCCTTCCTGCGGACGCCCTATCACTTCCTGCTTCTTTCCCCCACACGCCCCATCACCTCCCGCCCCCTTTTTTTGCGCACGCCCCCCGCCGCGGGCTTGAGACTCAATTGCGCACCGCATTATTCCGCGGGCATTCGAATTGACTTGACAGCGACCGACAATCGCGCCCAAGAAACCCCGGCCGCGAGGAGGGCAAGGCTCGGAATGGCACTGCAAGCCTCGACGCCACTTGGTTTACAGAGCCCTTTGACCGCAATTAATAAGGGTGCTGACTGCTATATGCGCCGCCGCACAGCAAAAGGAGCGTAACCATTGAATCCGGTTCATAAAGTTGTTTGACTAACCCTATGGATGTGGCTACGCTCATGCAGGGGTTTCGGTCAAAGGAAGGAATAACCTTCCGCTGAATCCTCAATGAGGGGGACAATAAATGGGAACAGCACTTCAGCTCATGATTCCGGGACTGACGGGCAGGCTCCCTTTACTAAAAACATTAAGGCGAAATGAATGACGGCTTTACTCGACGTGAACAACGTGTCCTTCTCTTATGGGAACGGCCCGATAGTTCTGTTCGAAACAGACCTCGCCGTTGAAGAAGGGCAAATTGTTGGCCTTGTCGGACCCAATGGCTCGGGAAAGTCGACCTTAATTAACCTCATCTTCGATAACTACCAGCTCAAGCAGGGGCATATCCGTTTATCCGGATATAAGCACCATGAGCTGGATGGGAAGAAAACCGCGATTTACCTGCCCAGCGAGGACTTTCTTCCGGATTTCCTGACCGGGCTGGAGTACTACCGCGCCGTCGAACGCATGTACGGAACACCCGCGGCAAGCGCCGGCGACGTGAGCTCTGCCTTCCAGGCACTCGGCATGGCCGGGCGCGAGGAGCACCTGATCGAAGACTACTCACATGGCATGAAGAAGAAGGTCCAGTTCCTGACGGCATTCCTGCTGGACCGGCCGCTGACCGTGATCGACGAGACGTTTAACGGCATCGACCTGGACGCGCAGCGCTACTGCATGCGCCGGCTCGGCGAGATGCGTGACCGTGGAAGGGGTGTCCTGCTGTGCACGCATGACTTCCCGCTGCTTGAGGAAGTCGCAGACGAGGTTGTGGTCATGAAGAATGCCCTGGTGCTGGACCGGGTGTCTATCAAAGAGCTGCGGACTGAGGGGACAACGCTCAAGTCGCGAGTCGATGAAATGCTGTTTGGAAGTGAGCATGAAAGCGTCTAATACAGTCCTGCTTGTGAGGCTGCTGGCGACCTACATGCGCAGGCGTGTGCTGTCGCAGGGCCCCTTGCGGGACTCCTTCTTCAGGGTGGGGGTCGCTGCAGCTGCGGTGTTCTCCCTGGCAGCCCTGACCTTCTTTGCTTACCTGTTCCTGAAGCCGGCATTGGGTGGGGCCGGAAACCTGGAGTTTCTTGCCCGCGTCGCCAGTATCTCCACCGTGTACTGGACCATTCTCGCCTTCCTGTTTGTCCGCGTCCTCTTCGGCCGGTCCTCGGACATGATGACGTTCACGTGGCAACTGCCGATGACCAACCAGCAGCGGTCTGCGGCTTTGGCCGTCTTCGAAGCCCTGATCATCCTCGGGGTCATTGGGCTCGTATTCATCCCGGTCAGCCTGGCGGTGGCGATCCTGGCAGGCTTCCCGGGACTGGTCCTCATCATGGAGGGCGTTGTATTTCCCGCCGTGTGCGCCTTTACGGCACTCCTGATTTTCAACAACCTGCTGATGCGGACCATTAACGCCGTGAAATTGCCCCGGATAGCCACTCTTGTCAGCTTCATTGCCTGCGCGGCGATATTGGCGGCATTTTCGACGATAGCCCAGCCGCTTGCCACCGCCATGTCGCAGGATTTCCTGAACCGGCAGGACCATTATCACGCGACTGACAGCTTCATCACCCTGGGAAGCCAATACGGCCACCTGGCTGCCGCCGCGGCATTCCTGGTTATTGCCGCAGGGGCTGCATGTGCCGCGTGGCTGACGGTCCCACATACCTACACGGCTGCCCGGAAGTTTTTCAGGATCAACTTCCGCTCGTCCTGGACTGCCCGCGAACTCGGATGGTACGTAGCGGCATGGGCCAGACGTGCGGATACGTGGCTCGCGATTTTGGCAACGTATGCCCTTGCGTCCGTGCTGCTGGTGCAGGCGCCGGGGAATCTTGCCTACACCGTTGGGATCCTGACAACGCAGGCCCTCTATCACTTCTCCGCGACACGGCCCATCAGGCAGCTTCCCGGCCACGCCACCACCGCCGGACGCACGCTGGTCCTCCTGCTTGCGTCGCAGGTGATCGGGCTGATGGTTGCCTCCTTGCCGGTCCTGGTGGCCGCATTGCTGACCGGAACATCCATCACCCAGGTCATGCTGACCCTGGGCGGATGCGTCAGCGGTGTGATCCTGCTGAATCTCCTGGGCATTCTCTTCCCCCAGGACCGCGACAACCCCTTCTCCGCAATCGTGAGCTACCTCGTGTGCCTGCTCATCATTGCGACGCTGGTTGTTGTCTTCGGGGTCGTCGAATTGCCCCTGGCAGTCACTGCCGCACTTCTCGCCGCGTTCCACGCGGCGGGCCTCTACTACTCCCACCTGGGTATCCAGGTTTCAATACGAAAGGCGCGGTATGCGTAAGGTTTTGTTGGGCGTGAACTCACTATTCGGCGGAGCGGTCCTCACCCTCGTTTTCGGGGTGGGCGCCCTCTTGCTGCTGATGGCAACCACCCCGGAAGCTGACGTGCGGAAGGAGGGGCTGTTTGGTGCGGTATTTTTCAGTTCCACCAGTTCCCCCGACGGCAGCATCGGCATGTCCCTGGGAATAGGCTCGTGGACCAGCCTGGTCGCTTTCTGGCTCGTCTGCAGTGCCTTCGTGGCAGCCCTCATCATTGTGGTCACAAGGCTCCGCCGGTACCGCGCCTCCCTCATCACCGAGGCCAACAGTGCCCAGGCCAGCGCCCAGCGCACCGGCCTCTGACGGTTGACGCACCCGGTCAAAACCCTGGCCCTGCATGTGGGCGGCTGGGCGGCCGCCGCAGCATTCTTTCCAGTCCTGGGCGTCATACTGGGGCTCACAATCAATGATGCTGCCCTGGCCGGCTTCTTCGGGACGTTCGCGTTCCATGCGGTGGCGGGCCTGGGTGGTTCGTACTTCCTGCACGAGGCAGCCCACCTCGTGCTGCTGTCGAGGTATCCAAGCGTCGGGAAGGTGGAAGTCTCGGCCACCTGGGCACGGTTTTCGGTGCATCCCACCGGCACCATCACGCCTCTTCAGGCGATCGGGGTCGGCCTTAGCGGGCCTATCGCCTGCCTGATCGTCGGCGCCGTCCTGTGGCAGCTGGGCTCCCCCGTGGCAGCCTGGTATCTCGGCCACTTGGTTTTCCTGCTTCCCGTTTTCGGCGACGGAAAGGCCATCCTGCTGTCCCTCAGGAGACTGCGCACCGTGCCGTAGCTGAAGTGCCGGGACTGGCCGAACTCAGACGGATGCTTCTTCCGTCGGGGTCGCGTCGGATGCCGCGGTGTTGTCTGCGGCCAGGGCCTTTCGACGGCGGTAGACCTGTATGCCGATGGCCACCGGAATGGCCGTGACGGCGACAGCCCGCATCCACGGCCTGTCCAGGACATGGCCGGTCAGGGCATCCAGGGAAACCCGTCCGGGCCCACCGATCGCGAACGAAGTCGCCGCAAGGCCAAGCACAGCCGGGTATTCGAGGCCGCCCTCCATCGCGAAGAAGCCGTTGGGTGCGTGCACGCTGGCGGCGACCCCCATGGTGGTGGCCGCGGCTGCTCCGGCTACCGGTGTCGCAAAGCCGAGGGCAAGGGCCAGGCCGGCACCCGCTTCACCCAGTCCGGCGAGCATGGCACTGGTTTTGGCCGGCCGGAAGCCCATGGCGTGCATGCCCTTGCTGGTCTCTTCGATGCCGCCGCCTCCAAACCAGCCGAAGAGTTTCTGCGATCCGTGGGCGACCAGAACCCCGCCAAGCGCGGCACGGAACAGCGTGCGGGCGGCGGTGGTCGCAGCAGGAGTGACGTTTTCTTGGCTCATGACGATCCTTCCGGGTGACACTTGCGGGATCAGGCTGTGGCGCCATTTTACGGCGGAACGTGCACCCGCCAATGGGGAAGTTTCAAGGTCGGGACCCCTGGTTTTGGCTACCAGCAAGGCAGGTGTCTGGCCAGTCTGGTTTGCCGTAAGGCTTGGGCATATACTTTCCCCGCCTTCGGGCCTATTTGCATCACAACAGTCAGTTGGCGCTGGGGCCTTATCAACGTTCGCCTATACCCTGCGGTGCAGGGTATAGCGGCCTGGAGGATGAATGGTTATGCAGCGTTCCCTGGCACTTTTACTTGCTTTCGCAATGACTATAGCCCTGGCACCGTCACTGGGTGTGGGACCTGCCCGCGCCGAACCGGGCCTGTGCGTGGGGGCACCCTCAGCTGACGACACCGCCTACGCGGAGACGCGGCAGTTCGTGGACACGCAGGCGTGGTGGATGCCGGAGGCCGACCAGCCTAACAACGCCAGCACCAATACAGGCCACCTCCACATGGGCGCGTGCATCCCTGAGCGCGAAACCATTACTTCCGGCAACCTCACCGTGAACGTGCGGGTGATCCTCCACGACAATCCGGGCACAGCGAATTACGTCTCCATGGTGTTCAAGACCTCGGACCGGGAAACGGTGGTGCTGAAGTGCTACCTGCGGGCAGAAGCACCGGACTTCAGCTGCCCCGGTCCTGCTGACACGGGTGAGGGTGATTTTGTATGCAGCGGGACCTGCGAGCGCTGGCTGACGTTCTCGCACCCGGTTTCCGCGTTCAACCATTCAGGCTTGCAGGACGTCCGCTTCCGCGGGTTTGTCGAGGAGCCGGACGGCAGGGAAATGCGCACCAACTTCAACTGGCAGATCTACATCCAGAACGGCATGTCCCAGGAGGACATATCGCACGGGGCGTTCCTGCGCGGCAAGGGCTGGTACACGCACGCGAACTACTGCGAAGCCTCGTTCCGCAGCGTTCCGATTCCCGACACCCCTGTTTCGGGCGTTTGGACTCCTGAGGTGGGGCTGACCACCCACTCCGGCGGTGACTCGCGTCCGGCGTCACGGTCCTTTATCGCGGTCGATCCGGATTTCCACGCCGTTCCGCCCAGCCCCGGCATTGTGCTGTGGGATGCGGCCGGACCGTTCGGGCCCGAGCCCGCCGGATCGGCCCCTATCGCCATCGACACCAGGGCACTGCCCAACGGCGTCCACAAGCTGCACCTGCGGACGTCCTGCCGGGACGACACCCTGGAATCCACAAACTCCGGGGTAACGGTGGTCCCCTTTATTGTGGCGAACTGAGAGCGAGGGGCCAGCGTGGACCCCGTCCCAACTGCAGCCTCAAAAGCGGCGCCGGGGCGGGCGCGCCTGCATGTTCCGGGCTTGCATGTTCCGGGCCTGCTTGGCCTTCCGGGCCTGCAGCACCCGGCTGATGATGGTGGGAAGGAATGCAATGAGCAGTTTCTTCATGACTGTTCCTTTTCGTTGTCCGGCCTCGGTGTTAGCGATGCGTCAAGAGGTCTGCCTCAGCCCTTGCCCTTGCCGCTGGGGTCCTCGGGTTTGCCTCTTGTCTTGGCGTTCTCGTTGGGAGCCGTCCTGGGTTCCTGCTCAGCGGCGGCAGGGTCCTCCTGCTCCGGGGCCGGTTCCTGGCTTGCCGGCTCGGGTCCCGGCTCCACGACGATGACGGGCAGCGGGTCGGACACCGGGACGGCGTCCGGGGTGGTGGCGTTGACCGCTTCAACGGTGGGACCCTGGGACGCTGTGATCAGGGTCTGGAGGTCGTTGCGGACCATGCGGATGGCGGTGGTGATGGCCCGGAACTGGTCGAATGTCAGCTGCTGCGCCGCGGCTTCGTCCGCAACGCCCTTTTCCAGCCGGTCCAGGTGGTCCAGGGCTGCCTGCAGCTCACCAGCCAGCACCGCCTGGCGTACCTGATCCAGGATGGCCCGTGACACGGATGAGGGCTCGAGGGCACCTTCGAGCTGGTCCAGGTGGAAGTCCACCGGGTTGTTCTGCGCCGGCACCACGGGTCCGGCAGGGTTGGCTGACTCGGCATACCGCTCCGGGCTGGCGCCGCCAAAGGTCGCGGTGGCGGCCCCAGCGAGGAGCACCATGGCGACGCCGGCCCCCACGGCTGTCCGGGCCCGCTTGCCCAGCTTCCGGTTATGCCGCCGTTGCGGACGGAACTGCTGCGGGGCCTGAGGCAGCCGCATCGGAAGCGGCGGCGTCAGGGGTGCCGGGACCTCCTGCACAGGCGCCGTGTCAGGGGATGCCACAGCCATCACCGGCGCGGGAGGATGCAGGGCCAACTGGTGCAGGGCGGTTGCCGCCTCTGCCGCGGTCGGCCGGTCGGCGGGCTGCCTGGCGGTCATCGCGGCCAGCAGGGCCTGCCACTCGGGACCGACGCTGTCCGGAACCACCGGGTTCCGGTGCAGCCGGGCCACCCCGGACTCGATCTGGCCCCCGGGGAACTCAACCTGGCGGGTGAAGCATTCCAGCAGCACCAGGCCCAGGGAGTAGACGTCGCTGGCGCCGTCCAAGTGTTCCCCCAGCGCCTGCTCCGGGCTCAAGTACGCGGCGGTGCCCACGGTGCGGCCCGTCCCGGTCAGATGCTCTTCCTCCATCACGCGGGCGATGCCGAAATCGGCGAGCTTAGCCCGCCACTGGCACTCCGGCTCCCAGGGGCGGGGCTTGTACAGCAGCACGTTCCCCGGCTTGATGTCCCGGTGGATGACGCCGCGGCCGTGGACGTAGTCAAGCGCTTCGGCCACGTCGGCTCCCATGGAAGCGATGCTGGCCGAATCCAGCGGCCCTTCGCGCAGAAGCCGGCGGAGATCGGGGCCGGGAACATACTCCATCACCACAAAGCTGCGCTCCATGGCGGGGTCATTGCCGGCGTCGAACAATGTCACCAGGCAGGGGTGGACCAGGGACGCGAGGATCCTGATTTCAGCTTCCTGCCGCGCGAGCAGCTCCGGCTCCCCGCCTTCCCTGGTGAAAACCTTGAGCGCCACTTCGCGGCCGAGCGATTCGTCGGAGGCCCGGTACACGCCCGCCGCGGCGCCACGGCCAATCAGTTCCTGGAGCCGGTAGCGCTCCGCCAGGAGCTGGCCGGTCATGCTTCCAGCCCCGGGAGCCGGCAAAACCGCGCAAGGGAACAGTCGACGGCGGCTGTGGGCAAATGGGGCATCACGCGATTTCCCTTCAAATCTCACATTCGTGGACGATCACATGCACCCGGAGCAGGGACGTAAAACGGCGAGCCCCGACCTTCAGCATGGAGCACCTTTGAAGTAGTAAGGCTGCTTAGCATTAGATCACACCGGCGCCGAAGAAACTACTTCTCAGTATGCGGAGGCCCCATCACTGCAGCCGCGGCCCCGTTCCACCGCGCACCCCACATTCAGGAGTGCACGGGTTCGCCCGTGAGGCGGTGGTCCGTGTGGTTGATGGTTTCCCGGATCAGCCGGACCAGGTGCCCGTCATGCAGCGAGTAGATGATGTGGCGGCCGCTCTTTCGGGTGTCCACCAGTCCGCTCAGCCGGAGTTTGGCCAGGTGCTGGCTGACCACGGTCCGCGGCACGGTGGCGGCAGTGGTGAGCTCCGTGACGGTCCTGGGCCCGTGGGCGAGCTGCCACAGCAGATGCAGCCGCGTGGGCTCCGCCAGCATGCGAAGGGTCCCGGCCGCCGCCTCCAATAGCTGCTGCGTCACGGCCACATCGTGGACGAGCGAAGGCTGCCCCGTTTCGCTGGCTGCGTGCTCCGGCTTTTTCCTGTCCATTCAGTCCCCAAACTGATTCATTCCCGACGGCTGGGCGGGCACCCGCAGGGCGGAATAGCTCCTGCGCCCCCTATCATCGCAAGAATCACCAGCACCGGCGAAGCGCCTCTGCGCCGCGTGCCGCCCGCTGACCTGCGGCGATTCCGCCCTCCCGCAGGTTGAGTACACATGTGCATCTCCATGCACTACTGTGGAACGGGTGTCCGGGCGGCATCCCCCAAAGCCGTCCGGACACCTTTTCCCGCCTGCCGCCTGCACGCGCTTCCGTCCATGAGGAAGCGGCCCATTGAAGATGCGGCGCGGCGCCCCTTCGCTTTCGCACCACCGGCGCCCGCCGCCGTCGTGCCTTCCTGCCGGCCCCATCGCCCAGCGCTCCGGGTCTAACAGGCACGACGGTGCGTCCCGGCCCCGGTCCCCGGCACGCCCAGGAAAAGCGGCCCGCCACGTCCGATGTATCTGGAGCCGGGGAGCGGCCTCAAGACTAGTATTTTGAAGAGAGGCAAAATGGCGGCCTGGGATGTGCGGGCCGGGACGGCAACATGAACGGCGGCGGCAGGACTGGACGCCACCTTGGCAGTCAGGAGCACAGGGCGAACAGCGAAATGACGGACGCGCGGAGCGACGAGTTGATCGACGTCCTTCTCGACACACCGGATATGGCAGTTTTCCTGCAACAGCTGGTGGAACTCTCAAGCCGCGAACTTGGGCAACCGCACTGCAGCATCACTGTGTGGCGGAAACGCAGGCCCGTCACCGTCAACAGCACCGATCCCCAGACGGCTGCCCTGGACGAGATCCAGTACGGGTTCAAAAAGGGGCCCTGCCTGGAGGCCCTCCACAGTCAGCAGGTCGTAGAGGTTGTGGATTTCCGTTCCGAGACGCGCTGGCCGGAATACGTCCGGGCCATGGCCGACAACCCAATCCGCTCCGTCCTGGCCGTTCCCATCGCCCTGAAGTCGGAGGGAGCCGCCGCGCTCAACTGCTACAGCGAATCTCCCGGCCCCATACCCGACGAGGCGAGGGCAGCACTCCTGGCATTCACATCAACGGCTGCACGTGCGGTAAGCCTCAGCGTGAAAATGCAGGCGCAGGAGGAAAAATCAGCGGACCTTGAGGCCGCCCTGGAGTCCCGGACGGCCATCGACCTTGCGGCAGGTGTCATCATGGCGCAGACCGGGTGCAGCCAGGAACAGGCCGTGGACATCCTTGTGAAGGCATCCAACAACCGCAACGAGAAGCTGCGGGACGTTGCCCTCTCCGTCCTCCAACGCTTTAACGGCACCACCCCGTCCACCCATTTCGACAACCCGTCGCTAATCCGGAGGCGGCAGGCGTGACACCAGCAGGTTCCCCGGCAGCCGGGGCAATCCCGGAAATGACAGAGGCGGGTTAGCAATGGATAATTCCCTTCCCCTGGCCAACGAACTCGCTTCGTTGACCAACCGGCCGGCACGCGGCTTCCTCACGGAAGAGAACGCGGCCAAAGCCGTGCAGTCCCTGGCATATGTCCTCAAGGAGTCAGTGCCCAACGCTGCAGGGGCCGGCGCTTCGATCATCAACACCCGGGGACGCCGGGAAAGTGCCGGCGCAACGGATCCGGTGGTTCTCCAGGCGGACCGGCTGCAGTATGAGCTCGGCCAGGGGCCCTGCCTGACCTCCTGGGCTGAGCAGCGCGCGGTGATCGTCACGGACACCAGGGCCGAAACCCGTTGGCCGGAGTGGACGGCAGCCGTGGCGGACCTGCCCCTCCGCTCCGTGCTCAGCGCCCCCCTCACAACCGACGGAAGGCACATTGGAGCCCTCAAGGTCTACTCGCCCTCCGCCCACGCCTTCGATGACCACACCGTCTTCCTCATCGAGCGGCTTGCCGGCCCTGCCGCGGTCCTGCTGGGCAACGCCCAGGACAGGGAAGCCACCCAGCGCCTGAGCTCCCAGCTGGTGGACGCCCTGGCCAACCGCGACATGATTGCACGCGCCGAAGGTGTGCTGGCCGAGCGCATGCGCATCACCCCGCGTGAGGCCTTCGGCGTCATGCTGGCTTCGTCCCGGGCTGAACACAAGCCCCTTCATGAAGTGGCAGGGGACATAGTCAACGGAATAACGGAGCAGTAGGAGCGCCGGTGGAGGCCTTCGAAGACCCCGAAAAGCAAGCACAGGCAACGCGGCAGGCAATGGACGAGGCGGGGCTGCCGCTGCACATCGTCTGGATGCGGTATTTCAGTTTTACCGGCAGCGCCGGCGAGTACGAGGTTGACGCCTACCTGAACGGCTCCTTGAAACTGCCGGCCCACGAACGTGACCTTGTGTCGCACGCCGTCAACGAACTGATCAAGGAACTGCCCCCTCCACGGATGGCACCGTACAGCAGCAACGGGGTCACACCTGTCCTTCCTCTTGATCCTGCCCAGGAAGACGGCAATTCCTCCTCTGAGCGGTAACCCTGCCCACCCACCTTCCGGGCCGCCGTCGTGCGTTGCTGCCTGGCCCTGGAACAGCGCGAAGCCGGTGCGGGTACCGGGGGGATAGCAAACTCGAGTACCTGCTACTCGTGCCCTCCCCTGCCCCGCGCCGTAGCGTCAGAACCAGGCTCCGCAGGGGAGCCTTACTGTCTACAGGGGGCAGGTCCGGGGTATGGAGTTGCGGGCGCAGAGTGCGCACCACCAGGCAGGGTACGACGACGGCCCGGCAGCCTGGAGCCGCGCCCTGCGTCCCAGCGTGCACGCCCCAGCTCCGCCGGGCGTCCTGCTCGACTTCCGCGCCGGCAGCCGCGAGGAGTCCCTCACACTCCTGGTCCGGTCCGCCCCGCGCGCCCTCGCCGACGTGGCCGGGTGCGCCCTTGACTACGCGGTGACACTCCCCCGCCAGTACCAGGGATCCCTGGTGCGGGGAACCAGCGACACCGCGGTGGCCTCCGTCCACGATGATGAGGACCGGGGTGAAGGGCCCGTCTGCCAGGCCCTCGCCGGCCAGGTGGCGGTCATCGCCAACAGCTATGTGGCGGACCCGCGCTGGCCCGCGTACTGGCGGGCCCTCCGGCGGGCGGGCTACCGCTCGGAGGCGTCAGTACCGATCCCCCTGGCGCCGGGGCACTTCGCTGCACTCACACTGTTGTCCCGCGCGGACAACGTCTTCACCGGGTCCGTCGTCGCCGCGGCCGCGTCATTCAGCAGAAGGGCAGGCACCAGCTATGCGATGGCAGAGGAGCTTCGCACCGCACAGGCTTTGGCAGGCCAACTCGCTTCGGCGCTGGAAACCCGCACTTCGATCGACCTGGCGTGCGGCATCATCATGGCGCAGAACTTTTGCTCCTACGAGGATGCATTTGCCATCCTGGCCAAAGCCTCCAGCCACCGGAACGTCAAACTCCGGCTGGTGGCCGAAAAGATCCTGGCGAACATGCCAGGCGGGTCCCCCGGCAGCTTCTTCCCGTTATGAGCGAGGGTCTTGTGGGGTGGCGGCCATGACGGAGGGCAGCGGGCAGGACCTGCCCCTGCTGGACAGTTCCGTGCTGGACCGGCTGCGGGAGGACCTTGAAGACGACGACAGCATCTGGCGTGTGTTCGTCCGGGATTTTCTGGCTGAGCTGCCCCGGCGCATGCAGAACATCCGCCAGACCTTCACCAGCGGCGACCCCGTCGGCGCCCTGGACGCCGTGCTGAGCCTGCGCACCTCCAGTCAGATGGTCGGCGCCGAGCGGCTGGCGGGCCTGGCTTTCAACCTGGAGCAATCCGTGCGCGAGGAAACCCGCAGTGCCGACCCCGCGGAGGCGCTCCCGGTCCTGGCCGCCGCCCACCTGCGCCAGCTCCAGCGGTGCGCCCAGCAGACCACCAACGTCCTGGAGGCGCACCTGCGGCGGAAAGACTGACCTACGTTCCCGTAACGCGGGAGTAACGCCTGCCGTGGTGTGCTCGGGGCGGGAGGCGGAAACGTGGCCCCTAAACGCAAACCGAAACCAAAGGCCCCCTGGTACAAGCGCCCGCAGGTGCTCATCCTCAGTGCGGGAGCCTTGGCGGCTGCGATCCTGGGCGTCATCAACCTCTGGGAGAAGGTGTTCCCGCCACCGGATGCTGACATCGCCACCATCGAATCCGTCCACATCATCAGGCGCACGCCGCTGTCCGGCTTTACCTCCGGCGGGATCGGCAAGGACCTCGCCCTGGAGCCGGTGGCGCAACAGGCTGCCATCGGCAGCCCGGGAACCATGGTGCCGGTGAAACCGCAGTTGTCGCCGCTGCCCAAGCCGGGTCCGCTGCCGACGTTCACGTTCAGTCCGTCACCAACACTGACGACGACGACGGCGCCGCCCGACACCCCGACGCCCACCTCCTCCACGCAGACAGGCAGTCCGTCCCCCTCCATCAGTCCCCCACCCACCCCGAGCCCGACTTTTGCGACCCTGCGGCCGGAAGTGCTCTCCGGGCTGTCAGCCATTTCGGATGAGTACGTTGAGTCCGTGGCGGACCAGGAGGTCATGCTGGACTACACGGAACCGGCCCGGACGTTCACCGCCCGGTCGCTGGTCATCGAGGCCGTGGACGACGCCGGCACGCCGCTTCCGCCCGAACAGGTGGCCGTGGAACTGGCACAGGCGCTGGAGAGGGTGGAAACCACGCCAGGGCCGGACGGGAAGGATCCGCTGGGCTGGGCCATGGCCGTCCGGCTCGACCTCGAGGGTCTGGCCCAGGTTCCCCTGCTCCTGACCTGGTCCTTGGACGGGCTGGATGTCCCGGACACCTGGAAGGCGGAGAACCTGGCGTACCGGGTGGTGGGCGCCACCCCGCATGACGCCGGGGTCGCCGAGATTTGGGTGCCCGACCTCAAAGGCACCGGCGCCTACAACGTGAACATCAAGCTGGCGTACGAATCGAGCGGCCTCATCGCGGACCTGGAGCCGCTGAACCTGGATGATCCTGGCGCTGGGTGATCCCGGCGCGCCGGGCGGCTGTCTCGACCGCCAGCAGCATGTCCTCGAAGCTCTTGGCCAGCATCCTGTCGATGGCGGGGCCGGTGAGCCGGCCGAGCGGCCCTCCCCGTGGCACGTACCGGTAGTCGAACGTCATGGCTGTCCCGCCGCCGTCGGGCTCGAGCACCAGCCTGGACTTTGCCTTCCGGAACGGCACGAGCGCGGAAGGCTGGTTGATGGTTGCCAGGGTGCGGCCCGGTTCCCAGCCGGTGACCGTTTCCGTCATGGTGCCGACGGGGGCGAGGCGCACCTTCCGCCGGGCGCCGAGCCCGCCGGCCCGGGTGCCGATCGGTTCGGACCCTTTGAGGCCGTTCCAGACGTCGGCGAGGTGCGGGAAATCCTCCAGCACGGCCCAGAGGGAAGCGGGGGACGCGGCTGCGCGCCGGCTTACGGTGAGATGGCGTTCGGTCATGATCATCACTCCCGGCTGGAGGACCGTTCGCGCCGGATTCTTTGGGCGCGCAGCGAGTTTATACCCGGGCCGGGCCGGCAGTCACCAGCAATTTCCGCGGCCTGCGTTGGGGGCCGGGCGTCACGGGGACATCAAGAATTATCCGCCGCCGTTGCGAGTGGATAACACCGATTGTGCGCACACGGCCCCGGGCCTACCGTGATTACTGACGGGACCCGGGCTTCGGAACAAGCCGGCCCCTGCCCGGGGTCCCGCCGCCACAGCCGGAAAGATGTGAACACATGGCCCTCTCGGATGAGGAGCGCAGGCGCCTGGATGCGCTTGCCGAACAGTTGAGCGGCGAATACCCGCGCCTGGCGCGGAACCTGTCGGGCGGGAACGCCGTCCGCCAGCCTCCGCACCGGGTGACGTACGCGGTCCTGGCCATTTTGGCCGGCCTGGCACTGGTGATCATCGGGGTCAGCCTGCGCCAACCGGTGGTCGGGGTCCTCGGGTTCGCGCTGCAATGCGCCGGGGCCTACTGGTTCGCGGCCCGGCTGGGCCTGTTCAGCGGCTATGCCGGCTTCCGGGCGCGGTCCCACCACGGCTAACGTCCCGGAAGGGCTCCGGGGACACCCCTAGTTTGCCGGCCCGGCAAGGCCGGCGAGGGCCTTCCTCAGGCGGGCGCCGGCGTCGTCCGCCACGTCCTTGACTGACGGGGCGGCGCTGAGCTGGACCATGGTCTGGGGGTCGATGGCCTCAACCGTGGTCAGCACCGCATCCTTGCTCCGGCGAACCACCACATTGCACGGCAGCAGTGCACCGATCTCCGGTTCGGCGGCGAGTGCGCGGCTGGCCAGGGCCGGGTTGCAGGCCCCAAGGATGACGTAGTCGCCGACGGCGTCTGCCGCTTCAGCGCCGAGCTTGGTTTCGAAGGTTGAGCGGACGTCGATCTCCGTCAGGATTCCGAAGCCCTGCGCTGCCAAGGCGTCCCGGGTGCGGTCCAGGGCTTCGTTCCAGGGAAGGTCGACGGCGGTGGCGAGGGTGTACGTCATGGTTCTCCTTGGGCTGTGCGGCGGCTTGGATTGTTTGTCGGCGGGTGTGCTCAGGCGAGGGACAGGAAGAGTTTCTCCAGGTCCTTCTTGTCCATGGTTGCGTCCTTCTGGACGATGCACTGCTCCAGGCCGGTGGCAATCACGGCAAATCCTGCCCGGTCCAGGGCCTTTGAGACGGCAGCAAGCTGGGTGACCACGTCCTTGCAGTCCCGGCCTTCTTCCAGCATGCGGGTCACGGCGGCGAGCTGGCCCTGGGCGCGCTTCAAACGGTTGATGATGGGGCCGAGTTCTGAGGGGTTGAGTTCCACGGTGTCTCCAGGTGTCGATTGCTTGCAGTCCATCGTATACCCCCTCGGGTGTTTTTGACTACCCCAGGGGGTATCTGTAATACTCGGTGGGGTATCCAGCAGACCCACTTCCGAGAGGCCAGCAATGACTTCCCCTTCCACGGCACCGACCGTTACCGCACTCGCTCCCGAAACCCTCAAGTCCTGGTTCAAGGAGCATGAGGACCTCACCGTGATTGACGTCCGTTCCGCGGCCGAATTCGAGTCGCTGCACATCCGCGGCTCCTACAACGTGCCCCTGCCGCTGCTCTCCGAGCACACCGACGAGCTCGCCGCCCGCCTGGGATCCCGCGTGGTCCTGGTCTGCCAGTCCGGCGTCCGCGCCGAACAGGCCCGCCAGCGCCTGGCCAAGGCCGGGATCGACACCGCCTACGTCCTGACCGGCGGCGCACCCGGCTTTGCCACTGCCGGCGGCGATGTGGTCAAGGGCAAGGACCGTTGGGACCTGGAACGCCAGGTCCGCCTGGTGGCCGGATCCCTGGTGGTGCTGGGCCTGGCCGGCGGCAAGTTCGTCTCCCCGAAGATCCGCACCCTCGCCGGCGCGATCGGCACCGGCCTGACCTTCTCGGCAGCGACCAATACGTGCGCCATGGGCAAGGCCCTCGCGGCGATGCCGTGGAATAAGGCCGCCAAGGAGCCCACCCGCGAAAGCGCCATCCTTGCCCTGCCCGTCAACACCGAGGTGAACGCCGGGGCCAAGGCATCATGACCCCCACCCTGCTCCTGGTCCTTGCACTGTCAGTCGTCATAGGGCTCTCACTCGGCGTCCTCGGCGGCGGCGGATCCATCCTGACCGTGCCGATCCTGGTCTACGTGGCCGGGTTCGAGGCCAAGGAAGCCATTGCCGCGTCGCTCTTTGTCGTCGGCGTGACCTCTGTGGTCAGCGTGATCAGCCATGCACGCGGGGGCAGGGTGGTGTGGCGGACCGGCCTGGTCTTTGGTGCCGCCGGCATGGCGGGCGCGTTCGCCGGCGGCCTGTTGGGCGGGCATATTCCCGGCCAGATCCTGCTCATCGCCTTCGCCATCATGATGGTCGCCACCTCCCTGGCCATGCTGCGCGGGCGGAAAAAGAAGAACGACGACGGCGCGGCGCCCGTCAAGCACGAACTGCCCCTTGGGCGGGTACTGCTGGACGGCGCTGTGGTGGGACTCATCACCGGCCTGGTCGGCGCGGGCGGCGGGTTCCTGGTGGTTCCGGCCCTGGCCCTGCTGGGCGGCCTGCCCATGTCCGTCGCAGTCGGCACCTCACTGGTGGTTATTGCCATGAAGTCCTTCGCCGGACTTGCCGGCTACCTCACCACCGTTCAGCTCGACTGGGGCATCACCCTCGGTGTGACCGCCGCCGCGATCACCGGTTCCCTCATCGGAGCCAAACTCGCCGGCCGCATCCCCGAAACCGCCCTGCGCAAAGCCTTTGGCTGGTTCGTCCTGGCCATGGGCGCCTTCGTCCTCATCCAGCAGGCACCTGCCGACCTGCAATGGTTCATCGCAGCAGGCGTCGCAGCCCTCACCGCAGCCGCCGCCGGCATCTGCTGGTTCTTCATCAGCTCCTGCCCCCTGCGGAACAGCAGCGGCCGCCGCAGCAATATCCCCTCACCCGCCTGAATCCGCCATCAAGCAAGGAGAAACCAGCATGGCTGAAATCACCGTTACCGAAGCCGAAGAACGGCGCTCCACTGCCCGCATCCTCGACGTCCGCGAAGATTTCGAGGTGGCCGAGGGCATGATCCCCGGCGCCCTGCACATCCCCATGGGCCAGCTGCAGGCCCGCCTGTCCGAACTGGATCCGGCCGTGCCCGTCATCGCGGTCTGCCGCAGCGGCAACCGCAGCGCCGCCGTCGCCGACGCCCTCAACGGCGTTGGCTACACGGCGGACACCATGGCCGGCGGCATGACCGCCTGGACCCGCGCCGGACTCCCCACCGCCTGATCCCCAAAACCTGCCTCAAGCAACCCGAAAGGACACAGAAGACAATGGCAACCATCGACGTCACCGGACAGAGCTTCGCCCAGACCCTGGAGGGCAACGACATTGTCTTCGTTGACTTCTGGGCAGCATGGTGCGGCCCCTGCCGCCAATTCGCCCCGACCTACGGCGCCGCCGCCGAACGGCACCCGGACATCACCTTCGCCAAGGTGGACACCGAAGCAGAACAGGCCCTCGCCGCCGCAGCGAACATCACCTCGATCCCCACGCTGATGGCTTTCAAGGACAAGACCCTTGTTTTCTCCCAGCCCGGCGCCCTCAACGCCACCGGCCTCGAAGAAGTGATCCAGGCCGTGAAAAACCTCGACATGGACAAGGCCCGCGCCGAGGCCGGACACCAGCACAGCTGACTTCCTGCTACCCGAAATCAGTGCAAACGCCTCCTTGCGGGATACCCCCCGGGGTATATACACTGGTTTCAGAACACCCCCCACCCCCTTTCCAACCGAAGGAGCGCACCACATGCTTATCGAGCGCATTTACGACGAAGACCTCGCCCAGGCCAGCTACGTGATCGGCTGCCAGGCGAAGGGTGAAGCCATCGTGGTGGACGGCCGCCGCGACATCGCCGTGTACCAGGAGCTTGCCGCAAAGAACGGCATGAAGATCGTGGCTGTCACCGAGACCCACATCCACGCGGACTACCTTTCCGGTACCCGCGAGCTGGCTGCCGCCACCGGCGCCAAGATCTACGTCTCCGGCGAGGGCGGGCCGGACTGGCAGTACGAATTCGACGGCGAGCGCCTCTTCGACGGCGACACCATCAGCCTGGGCAACATCACCATCAAGGCTTTGCACACCCCGGGGCACACGCCCGAGCACCTGTCCTTCCTGGTGACCGACGGTGCGTTCAGCGACCAGCCCGGTTACCTGCTCTCGGGTGACTTCGTGTTCTCGGGCGACCTGGGCCGGCCCGACCTGCTGGATGAGGCTGCCGGCGGCGTTGACACCCGGTTCGAGGGTGCCAAGCAGCTGTTCGCCAGCCTGCGGGACAAGTTCCTCACCCTGCCCGACTACGTCCAGGTCCACCCTGCGCACGGTGCAGGCAGCGCCTGCGGCAAGGCACTCGGCGCCATCCCGTCCTCCACGGTCGGGTATGAGCGGCTCTACGCGTGGTGGGGCCCCTACCTCGCCGCGAACGACGAGCAGGGCTTCATCGACGAACTCCTCGACGGCCAGCCCGACGCCCACGCCTACTTCGGCCGGATGAAGCGCGAAAACCGCGAAGGCCCTGCCGTGATGGGTGAGCGGACGCCGTTGCCGGAACTTGCAACGGACATCGTTGCCGCGGGCCTGGCGGCGGACACCCTGACCTTTATCGACACCCGCCCCAACAACGAAGTCCACGAAGGCACAGTGGCCCGTTCGCTCAACGTCCCGGCCGGCAAGTCGGTGGCCAGCTACGGCGCGTGGGTGGTGAACCCGGAGACGGACAAGAACCCGCTGGTGCTCCTGGCCAACGACCAGGAACAGGCGATGGACATGTGGGACCACCTGGTCCGCGTGGGCATCGACAATGTGGCCGGCTACCTCACCACGATCGAGGGACTGCCCACCACCACCCCGAAGCTGATCCAGCCCGAGGAACTCGACGGCTTCGACGCCTCGATGGTGCTGGACGTCCGGAACAAGACCGAGCACAAGGCCGGGCATGTCCCGGGCTCGTACCAGCTCAGCGGCGGCCGCCTCATGTGGCACCTGGACGAACTGCCCGCCGGCGGCACGATCGTTAGCTACTGCCAGTCGGGCGTCCGGAACTCCGTTGCTGCCAGCGCCCTTCGCCGCGCCGGGTACGACGTCGTCGAACTCGATGGCAGCTACGCCGCCTGGAACTCCTGGAAGAACAGCGTCCCGGCAGCATAACCAGGAACACCCCAAGACCGCCCGGGCAGGACCCCCCTCCTGCCCGGGCACCCGCCCGGGCGCGTTGCCCCAAGCGCGCCCGGGCACCTTCACGCCCACCCACGATGATCGGAGCACCCTGCATGGCAAGCGAAAAGACGCCGGATGGCGCGGGTTCCATCCGGGCTGTCCTGGGGCTGCGGCAGAACCTGGCCCAGTTCATGCTGCTGGTGGCCGTCAACGCCCTCGTGGGCGGCACCCTCGGCCAGGAACGCACCGTGCTGCCGCTGCTCGCCGGGCAGGAATTCCACCTGGACCAGTACACCGCTGCGTTGACCTACATCCTGGCCTTCGGGCTGGCCAAAGCCGCCACCAACTACTTCGCCGGGACGCTCTCCGACCGCCACGGCCGCAAACCGGTCCTGGTCACCGGCTGGCTCATCGCCCTGCCGGTCCCGCTCCTGCTGATCGCCGCCCCGTCCTGGGGCTGGATCGTGGCAGCCAACGTCATTCTGGGCATCAGCCAAGGCCTGACCTGGTCCACCACGGTCATGATGAAAATGGACCTCGTCGGCCCGCAACGGCGCGGCCTGGCCATGGGCCTGAACGAAGCGGCCGGCTACCTCGGCGTCGCGGGCACCGCACTGGCCACCGGCTACATCGCCGAAACCTATGGGCTGCGCCCCGGCCCCTTCCTCCTCGGCGCCGTGTTCATCGCCGTCGGCCTGGGTCTGTCCGTCCTGGCCGTCCGGGAAACCCACCATCACGCCAAAACCGAAGCTGCTGCCCACGTTCCGGTCCACACCGGCAGCCACGCCGGGCTGGGCAACCGCGAAGTCTTCACCCTGACCAGCTTCCGCGACAGATCCCTGTCCTCCGTGAGCCAGGCAGGCCTGGTCAACAACCTCAATGACGGCCTGGCCTGGGGCCTGTTCCCGGTCCTGTTCGCCGCCGCAGGGCTCGGAATCGAACGCATCGGCATCCTGGCCGCCGCCTACCCGGCCGTCTGGGGCGCCGGGCAGCTGGTCACCGGGCCCCTTTCGGACCGGATCGGCCGGAAACCGCTGATCGCCGGCGGCATGCTCGTCCAGGCGGCGGCCCTGGCCTTGGTTGCCATCGGACAGGACTTCGGGACCTGGCTCACCGCCGTCATCATGCTCGGCGCCGGCACGGCCATGGTCTACCCCACGCTGCTCGCCGCCATCGGCGACGTCGCCCATCCCGTCTGGCGGGCCCGCTCGGTCGGGATTTACCGGCTGTGGCGTGACTCCGGTTTCGCCGCCGGCGCGCTGCTCTCGGGCCTCGTTGCCGATGCCTACGGCATCCCCGCGGCTGTCATGACGGTGGCCGCCCTTACCGCGGCTTCCGGGGTCCTGGTCGCCCTCCGCATGCGCGGAACCGACCACAACGCCCGTTGACACCGGCGGAAAGGACTTCGGACTCTACCGCTGGTGGCAACCGCCCCCGAGGATCGGAGTACGGACGGAAGAAAGGTGCCGGTGATGATGTGGGGCTACGGGCAGGGCATGTGGTGGATGTGGCTTTGGGGCCCCCTCCTGCTCATCGGGATCGCGCTGCTGGTGCTGCTGGCGGTCTGGGTGTCCCGCGGCGGCGTCCATGCAGGCCAGGGCGGCCAGTATGGCCACGGCCCCTACCCGCCCATGGGCGACAGCACAGCCAGGCGGATCCTCGATGAGCGCTTCGCGAGGGGTGAATTGACCGCGGACCAGTACCGCGAACAAGTCAAGGTGCTCAACGAGGGCCGCTAGTGCGCCCCATCAGCCGCCGCAACGCACTTCTGCTGGGCGGCCTGGGCGTCGCCGCCACGGCTGCCGGCGGTACCGGCCTGGCTTGGACGCTGACCGGGCAGGGCAACCCGGGCGCCCCTGCCCCGGCCGGTGGCACTGCCTTCAGCCAGCCGCCCGAGGAACGCAGTTCGGCCGGGCTGCTGCAGGTCCGGCTGACGGCTGCGCCCGGACCCGTCCGGCTGGCGGACCGGGAGGCCAACGCGCTCAGCTACAACGGCAGCATCCCCGGCCCCACCCTGCGCCTGAAGCCGGGCGACACCCTGAAAATCGCGCTTGCCAACAACCTGGCCCAGGCCACCAACCTGCACCTGCACGGCCTGCACGTTTCGCCGGAGGGCAACGGGGACAACGTCTTCGTCCACGTGGAGCCCGGCCGTTCATTCGACTATGAATACAGGCTCCCCAACGATCACCCGCCCGGCGTCTACTGGTACCACCCCCATGTCCACGGCACGGTGGCGGACCAGATCTTCGCCGGTCTCTTTGGGGCCATCATCGTCGAGGACCCCGTACCCGCCGGGGCCGGCACCGAACGCCTGCTGGTGGTGTCTGACACCGCCCTGGACGGCCTCGGAAGCATCAGTCCGGTGTCGGACATGGAACGGATGATGGGCCGCGAGGGCGGACTGGTCCTGGTCAACGGACAGCTCAGCCCCCGGTTTACGGCGCGGCCGGGCGAGCAGGAACGCTGGCGGATCCTCAACGCCTGCGTGTCCCGCTACCTCCGGCTGCGGCTGGACGGCCAGCAGCTGCAACTCCTGGGTATCGATTCCAACCGCGGGCAGGACCCGGAGGATGTCCAGGAGCTGGTCCTCGCTCCCGGCAACCGGGCCGATCTCCTGGTCACCACCCGGCCCGGCGAGTCCGTGCTGTTTGCGTCCCCGTACGACCGCGGAAGTATGGCCGGGATGATGGGCCGCGGTTTTGGCCGGCCCGCGCCCCAAGAAGACATCGGCGCCACAGCACTGGCAACTCTTAGTGTTTCCGGGGAAGCCGCCGTCCCACCTGCAGCCAGTCAACCGCGGGCTGCGCCCCGCGACCTGCGACAATCCGCGGTTGCGGCGCACCGCCAGTTCACCATGGACATGGGCATGGGGATGGGGATGGCCGGCGGCATGATGCGCTTCACCATCAATGGCCGGGAATACGACGCGGACAGGACGGACACCAGCGTCGCCGCCGGCAGCGTCGAGGAGTGGACGATCATCAATACCAGCCCCATGGACCACCCCTTCCACCTGCATGTCTGGCCCATGCAGGTCATGGAGGACGGGCGGCAGCCGGGTGCCCCCATGTGGCGCGACGTGGTCAACGTTCCGGCCAACGGGCGGGTCACCGTGCGGGTGGCGTTCGAGGGGTTCCGCGGCCGGTCCGTTTACCACTGCCACATCCTGGACCATGAGGACCTGGGCATGATGGGCGTGATTGACGTCCGGTGACAGGCTAGGATGCGGGAATGGGACTAATCATCACATTGCTTATTATCTGGCTGGTTCTGTCCGTCCTGGGCTTCGTCATCGAGGGGCTGCTGTGGCTGGCCGTCATCGGCCTGGTGCTTCTTGTTGCCACCGGAATCTGGGGCTGGCTGAAACGACGGGCCCGGACCTGAGCCGAACCACCGCTAAAGTCCTCCCGCACCCCCTGCTCTGAAAGGAACTTGCCCCATGGCCGACACCCCGAACCCCATCCAGATCCAGAAATTCCTCGGCGGCGTGGACTACCCGGCGAGCCGTGAGGCCCTGCTGTCCAACGCCAAGGACAAGGGCGCGGACGATAACGTGCTCCGCGCCCTTGAAGCCATCCCGGACCGCGAATACGACAGCCCCACAGCTGTCAGCTCCGCGATTTCCGACAGCAACTCCTAGCCCGCAGTCCCAACTGGCCCCCAGCGATATGGCTCAGGCCACCAGGTCACGCTCCCGCACCAGCCGGAGGGCTGCAGCCGACGCGGCAACGGCGACGGCGGCCATCAGCAGTGCGCCGCCGGCGTCGAAGTCCTCCACGGGCATGGCCGACGAATGCCGGAACGGGCTGAGGTCCTGAAGCCATACCGGCAGCCCCAGCAGCTCCCCGAACTGTCCCAGAACCAGCGCCGCGGCCAGCGCGGCCCACCCCACCGGAACGCTCCAGCGCGGAACCAGGGCAAACACCAGCACGGTCAGCGCGGGAAACACGAGTGCCGCCGGGACATGGGCCAGGGCGGCGGCAAGGACCTCGCCGGGTCCGCTGCCGCCCGCCTGCGACCAGGCGAGCACGGCGGCAGCCGACACACCCGCGGCG
>NZ_BAAHNO010000004.1:0-122111 GCF_054656615.1 Arthrobacter sp. AD-310
GGCACGGATCACCGTGCCCGGCCACTGCATTTAAACGCCTAGTTGACGTCCACGCCGCCGAGTTCCATCTCGGCGACAGCCTCTTCGAGGTCCTCGGCGATGCCGGCGGTCAGGGAGCGGATCACGGTGACGGAGTAGCCCGCCTGAACGGCGTCGAGGGACGTTGCCTTGACGCAGTAGTCCGTGGCGATGCCCACCACCACAACGTCCTCAACATCGTGGCTCTGCAGCCAGTCGTCCAGGCCGATGGCGTCCTCGTCCGGCGCGAACCGGTTCGCGTCCCCGGGCTGGCGTTCCCCGGTAGGGACAGCGTCCTCGGGGGCGAGGAGGCCTTCGAAGCCGGAGTACGCCGCAGCATACTGGCCCTTCTGGAAGTAGGCCTGGATGTATTCGGTATCGAGGTCGGGATGGAGCTCTGCGCCGCGCGTGCCGGCGACGCAGTGCGGCGGCCAGCTGTCCTTGAAGTCCGGTGTCGCCGAGAAATGGCTGCCCGGATCAATGTGCCAGTCCTGTGTGGCCACGATGTGGTCGAACTGGTTGTGATGGGCGTCGATGTAGTCACTGATAGCGCCGGCGACGGCTGCGCCGCCCTCGACAGCCAGGGAACCGCCCTCGCAGAAATCGTTCTGGACGTCGACAATGATCAGCGCACGGGACATCAGTTCTCCTCAGTTTTCTTCATAGAGAGTAGGGATGGCGGCCTCGCCGCGCTGCAGGCGGTTGACCACCGGGGGAAGCTCCGCCATTGAGTCCGCGTGGCGCTGGCGGGCGCGGACGACCCCCTCATGTCCGGTCCAGCCGGGCATCAGTTCGCCGTTCTTCATGAATTGGTGCAGGAGGGCACGGTCGTTGCCGTCATCTTCAGGCCGGTGCCCCACGCCGACGACCTCGGCGGTGGCGATGCCGTGCTCGTTCAGCTTCCGCAGCGCATACTTGCGTCCGCCCACGCTGGCCTTGTTCTTGGCGGCCTTCGCCACGGACACGAAGTTGCCGTCGTCGTCCGTGCGGCTCACCAGCTTGTAGACCATGCTGGCCGTGGGCGCGCCGGAGCCGGTCACCAGCGAGGTGCCGACGCCATAGGAATCCACGGGCGCGGACTGCAGGGCCGCTATGGCGTATTCGTCCAGGTCCGAGGTGACCACGATCTTGGTGTTCTCGTTGCCGAGGTCGTCCAGGAGTCGGCGCACCCACTGTGCCTGGTCCACGAGGTCGCCCGAGTCAAGCCGGACGGCTCCCAGCCGGGGACCTGCGAGCTCGACGGCGGCACGCACGGCCGTTTCGACATCGTACGTATCCACGAGGAGGGACGTGCCCTCGCCCAGCGAGGCGATCTGCGCTTCGAAGGCGTCCCGCTCGCTGTCGTGCAGCAGTGTGAAGGAGTGCGCCGCAGTGCCCACCGTCTTGATCCCGTAGCGCACGCCGGCCTCGAGGTTGGAGGTGCTGTCAAAACCGGCGATGACGGCGGCGCGGGCGGCGGAGGCCGCCGCTTCCTCATGCGTCCGCCGGGAACCCATCTCGATGCACGGCCGGCCGTGCGCGGCACTGACCATCCGGGACGCTGCGGAAGCGATGGCGCTGTCGTGGTTCAGGACCGACAGCAGGTAGGTCTCCAGCATGCAGGCCTCGGCGAAGGTGGCCTCGACAATCAGGATGGGGGAGTTGGGGAAGTATGCCTCACCCTCGGCGTAGCCCCAGATATCACCGGAGAAGCGGTAGTTTGCCAGGTATTCCAGCGTCTGGTCATTGACGACCTTGGTCCGGGACAGGAAGTCCAGCTCCGCCTGGCCGAAGCGGAAGTTGGCGATGCCCTCCAGGAGCCGGCCGGTGCCCGCCACGATGCCGTACCGGCGGCCGTCAGGGAGCCGCCGGGCGAACGCCTCAAACACTGACTTGCGGTGAGCGGCACCCGAGTGGAGCGACGCCTGCAGCATGGTCAGCTCGTAGTGGTCGGTGTAAAAGGACGTGCGGGGATGCTCCCAGCCGGCAGAGGTACTCACGAAAGTCACTCTATCCCCCACCGCCTCCCACGTCTCGCTTCGCTTCGCCGCGGGGCCCTCGCCGGTGTGGGTCTGTCCTCCCCATAGAATGGACAGATGACCTTAAGCGTTGCGCCCGGCCCTGATACACAGGAGGGCACCCGGACCGGAACAGCGGAGGCCACAGACTCCCTGACCGCTCCCGACATCCCCTGGAACCTGGTGATCTGGAACGATCCCGTCAACCTCATGAGCTACGTGTCCTACGTGTTCCAAAGCTACTTCGGCTACTCGGAGAGCAAGGCGAACAAGCTGATGATGGAGGTCCACAAGAAGGGCCGCTCCATCGTGGCCCACGGCAGCAAGGAACAGGTGGAACGCCACGCGGTGGCCATGCACGGCTTCGGGCTGTGGGCCACCGTGGAGAAGGCCAGCGGGGGACCCGGCGGCAACTCAGGGAAGTCCGGCGGACCGGGCCAGGGCAAGGGGAAACGTGGCTAAGGCATTCAAGTACGGCCTCAAAGGCATCACCGGGTACCTCGAACCCGCCGAACGGGAACTGCTGCGCAGCCTGATCGACGACGTCATCTCGATGCTCCAGCCCGAGGAACGCGCCGGACAGGATCCGCTGGCGGCGCTCATCGGCCTGGACATGGACGTCGCCGAACCGACCGACCGCGCCGTAAAGCGCCTCCTGCCGAACGTGGTGAAGGACGACGGCGCAGCCTCCCTTGAGTTCCGCCAGCTCACCGAACGTTCGCTGCGGGAGACAAAGATCGGCGCGCTCCGGGCCGCCGCGCTGGACCTGGACAAGGACGAGATCGTGCTGACGGACGAAGGTGCGAAGCACTGGTCCATGGCCCTGAACGACGTCCGCCTGGTCCTGGCCGAACGGCTGGACATCCGCGACGAGGAGGACGCCGAGCACGTCCACCTGATGCAGGACTGGTCCCAGGCCGAGGACGTGGAAAGCTACCTGGCCCTGGTCTACAACTTCACCACCTGGCTGCAGGAATCCCTGGTCCAGGCCATGCTGCAGTCGCTGGAAACCCGGCGTTGAACGTCACCGGCGCCGTTCCTGCGGCCGCTGTGACAAATTCGACATGAGCGGCTGGCCACAAGATGATGCCTGACACATCGGGAAGCACCTATCCTCAAATAATCATGACAACAGCCTCGAGCATGGATCCGGCAGCAGCAGCTGGGCAGGAATCCGAAGCAGGCAGCCTCCCGGCCGCCGCCCTGGAAGCGCGCCCCATCGGCGTTTTCGATTCCGGCGTGGGGGGCCTGACCGTGGCCCGCTCCATTATCGACCAGCTCCCCAACGAGTCCATCCTGTACGTGGGGGACACCGCGCACGGACCATATGGGCCCCTGCCCATCGCCGAAGTCCGCGCCAACGCCCTGGGCGTGATGGACGAACTGGTGGACTCCGGCGTCAAGCTGCTCACCATTGCCTGCAACTCGGCGTCGGCCGCGGTGCTGCGGGACGCCCGGGAACGCTACACCGCCAAGTACGGCATCCCCGTCATCGAGGTCATCCAGCCTGCGGTGCGCCGTGCCGTGGCCGCCACCCGGACCGGACGGGTGGGTGTCATCGGCACGTCCGCGACCATCGGGTCCCGCGCCTACGAGGACACGTTCGCGGCTGCCCCGGACCTGGCGATCACCTCGGTGGCCTGTCCGGAATTCGTCAGCTACGTTGAGGCCGGCATCACCACCGGGCCGGACCTGCTGGCCGTCGCGGAGGAATACCTGGCGCCGCTTAAGGCTGCTGACGTCGACACCGTCGTGCTCGGCTGCACGCATTACCCGCTGCTGACCGGCGTCATCTCGTATGTTATGGGCGCCGACGTCACGCTGGTCTCCAGCGCGGAGGAAACCGCCAAGGACGTGTACCGTGCCCTGGCCACCCACGACCTCCAGCGCACCTCCGGAACACCGCCCGAGCACCACTTCGTGGCCACCGGCGATGCGGGGCAGTTCGAGTCCCTGGCCCGCCGGTTCCTGGGCCCCGAAGTGTTGTCCGTCCGCCACGTTGACCACGTTGCCGCACAGTACCCGACGGGGAGCCTCGCGCGGATCACACCGGAGATGATCGCCGCCGCCCAGGATGCCCGGAACCGTCCCCGGATCTCCAACTTCGTGGCCGGCGGCCTCGTGGACACCGGCGTTGCCGGCCGGGGCGGAGGTCCGGCGCTGTGAAGCTGACCATCGTGGGGTGCACGGGATCGTTTCCCGGTCCCGGATCGCCGGCGTCGTGCTACCTCCTCACCGCCACCGACGGCGAGCGGACCTGGAAGGTGGTCATGGACCTGGGCAGCGGTGCCCTCGGTGCTATCCAGCGGTACACGGACCTCGAGGACATCGACGCGATTTTCCTCACCCACCTGCACCCGGACCACTGCATGGACTTGTGCGGGCTCCACGTCGCCATCAGGTGGAAGCCCGGCGGCTGGGGCCGCGGGCGCATTCCCGTCTGGGGTCCTGCTGCCACGGCTGACCGGATGGCCACCGCTTACGGCCTGGACCTTGATCCCGGCATGCATGAGGAATTCGACTTCACCAACTGGGCCGAACGCCAGCCGGTGACTGTTGGCCCCTTCACCGTGACGCCCTTCGCCGTCAACCATCCCATCGAGGAGGCCTACGCACTCCGCGTGGAGGTGGTGGAGCCGGACAAGGACGGCACCATGGTTTCCCGCACGCTGACCTACTCGGGCGACACCGACTCCTGCCCGGGCCTGGAAGAGGCCGCCAAGGACGCCGACCTGTTCCTTTGTGAAGCCGCCTTCGAGGAGGGCCGGGACAATGGCATCAAGGATGTCCACCTCACCGGCAAGCGCGCCGGCGAGGCGGCTGCCGCAGCCGGGGCACGCCGGCTCCTGCTGACCCACATTCCAGTGTGGACCTCCCAGACCACCGTCATGGCCGAAGCGCGGCCCGTGTTCGGCGGTGACGTGGCTGTGGCGGTGGCCGGGGTGCACTACACCATTTAGCACTGCCTGTGCCGGCCCCGGCCGGGCCGCGGTCCGGGCGGGATACGGGTGCACCCGCAGTGGATAAGCTAAAGGCATGACTTCTGAAGCAACTGCAGTGCCCATCGTGCGTGCCGACGGCCGCGCCCCGGACCAGCTCCGGCCCATCAGCATCACCCGCGGATGGTCCAACCAGGCTGAGGGTTCGGCGCTGATCGAGTTCGGCAACACCCGGGTCCTGTGCACGGCCTCCCTCACTGCCGGCGTCCCCCGCTGGCTCAAGGGCGAGGGCCGCGGCTGGGTCACGGCCGAATACGCCATGCTGCCGCGCGCCACGAACACCCGTTCGGACCGGGAATCGGTGAAGGGGAAGATCGGCGGCCGCACCCACGAGATCTCCCGGCTCATCGGACGGTCCCTGCGCTCCATCATCGACACCAAGGCCCTGGGCGAGAACACGATTGTGCTGGACTGCGACGTCCTGCAGGCCGACGGCGGCACCCGGACTGCCGCGATCACCGGCGCCTACGTTGCCCTTGCGGACTCCATCAGGTTCGCCCGTGACAACAAGCTCATCGCCGGCAACGCGCAGCCGCTGATTGACACGATCGCCGCCGTCTCCGTCGGCATCATCGACGGTGTGCCCATGCTGGACCTGCCCTACGTCGAGGACGTGCGCGCCGAAACCGACATGAACGTGGTGGTGACCGGATCAGGCAAGTTCGTGGAGGTGCAGGGCACCGCCGAAGGCGCTCCGTTCGACCGCGCCGAACTGGACGCCCTCCTGGACCTCGCGCTGCTGGGCACCACCCAGCTCGCCGCCATCCAGCGCGAAACCCTGGCGGATACCCTGTGAGCAATGCGGACGGCAACGCGAGGCTGGTCCTGGCGACGCACAACAAGGGCAAACTGCGGGAGCTGCGTGAGCTGCTGCGCGGGCAGGTTTCCGGGCTCGACGTCGACACACAGGTGGTGGACGCGGCGGCGGCAGGTGCCCCGGACGTCGTCGAAACGGGCGTGACGTTCGCCGAGAATTCGTTGCTGAAGGCGCGCGCCGTCGCCGAAGCCACCGGACTGGTTGCCATCGCCGACGACTCGGGACTCGCCGTCGATGTCATGGGCGGGGCGCCCGGCATCTTTTCCGCCAGGTGGTCCGGCAGCCACGGCAACGACGAAGCAAACCTTGCCCTACTGCTCAACCAGCTCTCCGACGTTCCGGACCAGCACCGCGGTGCCGCGTTCGTCTGCGCCGCCGCCCTTGCCGTGCCGGGCAGGGACGGCGTGCCGGGACGCGAAGTGGTGGAATACGGGCAGCTGGAGGGCATCCTGCTGCGTGAACCCCGCGGCGAGGGTGGCTTCGGCTACGATCCCGTGCTGCAGCCGGTGGGCGAGCAGCGCAGCTGTGCCGAACTGTCCGCCGAGGAGAAGAATGCCATCAGCCACCGCGGAAAGGCGTTCCGGGCGCTCCTGCCGTCGATCGTGGAGGCGCTGCAGGCAGCTGATTCCTGACCGGTCAAGGACGCAGGGTCCGTGAAGCACGAAAGGTGCGCTTCCCGCCAGGGGAAGCGCACCTTTGTATTGTGTCCGGGCGCGGGCTTTCGCTAGGGCAGCCGGGGCGTCTTCTGCTCGTCCTCTGGGTTGTGCTCCTCGATGAACTCATCCACGGGATCTGTACCGTAGGTTGCGGCCTGGCGCTTGGCGGAAATGCCGCGCAGCACCTCGATGCCGATCGGCAGCACCGACACCAGGACGATGACGATGAAGATGATGTCCAGGTTGTCGCGCACCCACGGGATGCGGTCACCCAGCAGGTAGCCGAGCAGGGTCACGCCGCCGCCCCAGAGCACGGCCCCGATGACGTTGTAGAGGAAGAACTTCTTCCGGCTCATCTGGGCGACGCCAACGATGACCGGCACAAACGTCCGGATGATGGGAACGAACCGGGCCAGGATGAGGGCCTTGCCGCCGTGCTTTTCGAAGAAGGCGTGCGCGTTCTCGACGTTCTCGCGCTTGAACAGGCGGGACTCCGGCTTGTTGAAGATGGCCGGGCCCGCCTTGGACCCGATGAAGTACCCGGTCTGGTTGCCAATGATGGCGGAAATCACAATCAGCAGGGCAAACAGCCACACGTTGAACTTGATGGTGTCCGTGGCTACGAGCAGGCCGGCGGTGAACAGCATGGAGTCTCCCGGCAGGAAGAACCCCACCAGCAGGCCGGTTTCCGCGAAGACGATGCCGCAGACAAGCACGACCACCCACGGGGCCAGCGCCGGATCGGCAAGGAAGATCTGGGGGTTCAGCCAGTCGGGCAGGAAGGAGGCCAGCTGCGGCTGGACCGGTCCTGCCCCGCCCAGCATTGACACAGCGAGGTCGTTCATCACAGGAAAGTTCACCCCTCAAGGGTACTTGACAGGCCTGTCCCTGCAGGGCCGCGGCGGGTTCCGGCGGTAAGGTGGGGGCCGTGGGTTTGGACTTTACTGCGATCGACTTCGAGACGGCGAACGGATTCCGGGGGTCGCCCTGCGCGGTGGGGCTCACCAAGGTCCGGGGCGGGAAGATCGTCGCTGAAGCCTCGTGGCTGATGCGGCCGCCGCACAACTACGACCACTTCGACTACCACAACGTCCGGATCCACGGCATCACGGCCGCGGACGTGGCGGGCCGGCCCCGCTTTGGGGAGCTCTTCGCTGAAATCGGCGCCTTTATCGGCGAGGACGTGCTGGCGGCCCACAACGCCGCCTTCGACCTTGGCGTCATCCGTTCCGCCCTGGAGGTGTCCGGGCTGCCCGGCCCTGCCTACGACTACGTCTGCACCGTCATGCTGTCCCGGCGCTGCTATTCGCTCGTATCCAACTCCCTGCCGTTTGCCGCGGAGGAGGCGGGCGTCCCGCTGGTCAGGCACCACGACGCAGCCGAGGACGCGCGGGCCTGCGCCGGGATCCTGATCGACATCGCCCGGCGGAACGGCGCCAACAGCCTCGCCGAACTGTTCCTTTCCCTGGGTTTGGTGATGCCCCGCCAGCAGGCCTTCGATCCAAACGTTGATGCGCTCTCGAAACCCAGCCTGGCCGCCGTCGCAGGGGGCGGGCTTGCGGGTGGAAGGTTGTCCGGCGCCACCGGCAACGGTGCCGCGCTCGCGCGGCCCTTCCAGTCCGGCTGGCCGGAGGAAGGCGACAATCCAGAGCCCAACCCGGACGCAGAGCCGGGCCACCCGCTCTACGGCCAGACCCTGGTTTTCACCGGGCAGCTTTCCATCGCCCGCCCGGAGGCGAAGGTGCGTTCTGCCGAGGTGGGGGCACGGACCGAAAGCAGGGTCACGGGCCGCACCACCGTCCTGGTCGTGGGCGATGGCTTCGTGGCCTCTGACCTCCGCTCGGGCAGGCTGACCGGCAAGGCGCGCCGCGTGCTTGAACTGCACCAGCGCGGCCAGTCCATCGAGGTGCTGTCTGAGGGCGAGTTCCTGCAGATGGTGGGCACGGCGCAGGCGGCAGGCGTCGGATAAGTCTGCGATGCGGCCGAAATTCAGCCTTCGCCGGTGGTGACCGCCGCCAGCCTGTCGGCCATCCCGCGGATGACCTCGGGAGCCTCCAGCGCGTCCAGCCATCCGGCAGGCAGGCAGTCCTCGCCATAGTAGGCGCCGAGGATGTTGCCGGCGATGGAACCGGTGGAGTCGCTGTCACCGCTGTGGTTCACTGCCAGTGCCACGGCGTCCCGGAAATGCCGGACCGGATCGGGGCGGGCGCCGGCACTGCCGGTGGCCGGATGGGTGGCGAGCACCGAGTAGACCGCGACGGCGAGTGCCTCCTCCGCCACCCGGCCCGCGCCAAGTGCGTCCACCATTTCTTCCGGTTCCACCCTGCCGTTGTCGGCCAGCCTGAGGGCTGCCTCCAGCCGCTCCGGCAGTTCGGGCGCCACATCGGTGATGGTGGCGGCATGCGCCGCGACACCAGCCGCCGCTTCCCGCAGCTCCTCGCCGGCCACCAGCCGGTGGATCAGAAGGCTGAAGATGCCGGCGCTCTGCCGGGCGGACGGATGGCCGTGCGTCAGGGAGGCGGCGTCGGCACTGAGCTTGTAGACGGCGTCGGGGGCAATATGCGGCACCAGCCCGAACGGTGCGGAACGCATCACTGTGCCGCAGCCCTTCGAGTCCGGATTGACCGGGCGGACGGAGGTTCCCATTTCACCGGTGGCGAGGCCCGAGATACAGGCCTTGCCCGGGTGGCGGCGCTGGTGGAGCACGGTATGGCCGTCGATCCAGCGCGGCTGCGGCGCCGGTGCGGTCGGACCGGCATCCTCGCCCTGGGTGGCGAGCCAGCGCAGGTAAGCCAGCCACAGGCAGGCATTGACGTCCGCCCCGACGCCCGCGTTCGCCCATTCAAGTGCTTCCAGCAGTCCGTCCACGGTGTAGAGCGTCATCTGTGTATCGTCGGAAAAGTGGCTGCCTTCGGTAAGTGCCTCGAAACCGGTGAGGCCCGCGCCGCCAAAGCGCCGCCGGATCTCCTCCATCGCGTCGAACTCCACCACATAGCCCAGTGAATCGCCCAGGGCACCGCCCAGCAGGCAGCCGTGGATACGTGATCTCAGCGTGGGCGCGGACGCGCCGGTGTTCGTGCTCATGCAGTAAATTTACCGTGGCCCCGGCAACGTGCAGTCCGCCGTCCCGGCAAGGCCCGGGCCAGTCGGGTGCAGCTCCAGTCCAGCAAACGTTCAGCCTGGGCTGGAATAATGCTGGGGTTGCCTGCGGGCGGCACCCCCGACTTCCCCTACCTGAAGGGTCACAATGAGCACCCCCGATCCAGCCCCCAACGCCGCCTTCGCGCGAGGACCGGAAGCTGCCGTGCCTGAAGCTGCCGGCCCGGGACTGTTGCCCAGGCTGGCTGCGGAGGCCTTCGGAAGCCTGTTCATCGCGGTCGCGGGGCTTGGAGTTCCGCTTTTCAGCATCCCGCAGTCCAGCCCGCTGCCCGCCGCGCTCGCGGCAGGACTGGCAGTCACCGCCGCGATGCTGGCGGTGGGCCACGTATCAGGGGGACACTTCAACCCGGCCATTACGCTGGGCCACCTCCTGGCGGGACGGATCCGCGCGGGCGCTGCCGCCGCGTACGCTTTGGCACAGTTCGCGGGCGCGGCAGCGGGTGCGACGGCACTCTACTCGGTGCTCCGTACGCTTCCCGGCATTCCTGACAGCCGGACGGCCTTCGACACGGTCACGGCCGGCTTCGGTGAACACTCCATCATCCAGGCGCCGGTAGCGGCTGTGCTGGTCCTCGAAGTGCTGGGCGCGGCCATCATTGTGGCCGTTTTCCTGGGTGCATCCGGCCGCCGGGCAGGCGGCGCAGCCACTCCGGTAGCCGTGGGCCTCGCCTTCGCAGCCCTGCTGCAGCTGGGGCAGGCCGTGGGAAACCTGCCGTTCAATCCTGCCCGGGCAACCGCGTCCGCCGTCTTCAGCTCCGGCTGGGCCGTGCAGCAGCTCTGGGTGTTCGTGGCCGCGCCCCTGGCGGGTGCCGCCGTCGCCGGCCTGCTGTTCCGCCTCTTCAACACCAATGGGGACGCAGCCGCCGCCGCATCCGCGCCGGCACCGGAGCGGCCCGCCGATGCTGCCGGCGACGGCAGCGGCGAAGTCAAGCGGGAGGATGCCGGCCCTGCATCCGTCCCGGACGCTGCGGCCCCGGCCGCGCCTGCCACGCGGGCCAGCGAGGCCCAGGAGTTTTTCGAGGGCAAGCGCAACTGACCGCTGCCCGGCGGCGGTGACGCAAACTGTCAGTGGCAGCCGATAGCTTAGAAATATGCGGTTACTTCACACTTCGGACTGGCACCTCGGCCGCTCCTTCCACGGCGTGGGCATGCTCGACGCCCAACGCACCTTCGTCGACCAGCTCGTCGATGCGGTGTCCCGCCACGGCGTCGACGTCGTCCTGATCGCCGGTGACGTCTACGACCGCGCCATGCCCGGTGTGGACGTGGTCCGCCTCCTGGACGACGCCCTGGTCCGGCTCACCGCCGCCGGCGCCCAGGTGGTGCTGACCAGCGGCAACCATGATTCGGCGATCCGGCTCGGCTTTGCCGCCCGCCTGCTCGAGCGTGGGGGAGTCCACCTGCGGACCAGCCTGGACAGCATGGACCAGCCCCTGCTGCTCCCGCTGGGCACGGACCAGGACGGCAAGGAAGCAGTGCTGGCTGTCTACGGCATTCCCTGGCTGGAGCCCCGGCTCGTGGCCGGGCAGCTTGGTGTTGAAACGGCCAGCCACTTCGAGGTGACACGGGCGGCCACCGCGCTCATCCGGCAGGACATCGGGCGGCGCGCCGCTTCCGCCGTCGTCCACCCGGTGGTCCTGGCCCACACGTTCGCCAGCGGCGGCATCAGCTCTGACAGTGAGCGGGACCTCAGCATCGGCGGCGTGGGTGCGGTGCCCCTGGACCTCTTTGACGGGTTCAGCTATACCGCCCTCGGCCACCTCCACGGCCGGCAGACACTTTCTCCCGCGGTCCGGTACTCGGGATCACCGCTGGCATACTCCTTCTCCGAGGCCACCCACCGGAAAGGGGCCTGGCTGGTGGACATCGGCGCCGAGGGCGTCACCGCCGTGGAGGAAGTGCTGTGGGAGGCCCCGCGCACCCTGGCAGTCCTACGCGGCGCACTGCCCGAACTCCTCGAAGCGCCGGAGCACGCATGGGCCGAAACGGCCTACTGCCAGATCACCCTGACGGATGCGCAGCGCCCGGCCCGGGCCATGGAGCGGCTGCGTACCCGGTTCCCGGACACCCTGGTCCTGGGCTTTGACCCGCAGGGCGGACCGGCGGCCGGCGCCGCAACCTACAGCAGCAGGCTCGCCGAGGCCCCCGACGACCTCTCGGTATGCTGCGGATTCCTCGAACACGTGCGCGGCCGCGTACCCGATGACGCCGAGAAGTCGGCGCTCGCCGCCGCCCTGGACAATGTCCGCCTTTTGGAGGGCTCCCGGTGAGAATCCACCATCTGCGCATCTGCGGATTCGGCCCGTTCGCCGGAACCGAGGACATCGACTTCGACCAGCTAAGCGCGCACGGCCTCTTCCTGCTGAACGGGCCTACGGGCGCCGGCAAGACCAGTGTTTTGGACGCCATCTGTTTCGCCTTGTACGGCTCCGTTCCCGGGGCGCGCCAGGATGGCAAACGGCTCCGGAGCGACCATGCCGAACCCGCGCAGGAACCCGCCGTGACCTGTGAGTTCTCAGCACAGGGACGGCGTTTTGAAGTAACCCGGTCACCGGCCTGGGACAAACCGAGCGCCCGGGGCAAGAACGGTTTTACCACCCAGCAGGCCAAGACGCTCCTCCGTGAGCGGGTGGACGGGACATGGGTGGAGAAGTCCGCCCGCAACGACGAAGCCGGTGCCGAGATCCTGGCGCTGCTCGGAATGGACCGTGAACAGTTCACCAGGGTAGTCATGCTGCCGCAGGGGGACTTCGCCGCGTTCCTGCGGTCGAAGGCAACAGACCGGCTGGAGCTGCTGCAAAAGCTCTTTGGCACGCAGCGGTTCGAAGCGCTGGAGCAGGAGCTCAGCCGGCAGGCGCAGGAAGCCAGGAACGACGTCTCGGCCTTGGCCGGACAGCTCAGCATCCTGGCGGCGCGCGCGGAATCGGAGGCCGCGGCCCTCGAGCTTGATGACGCCGGCGCGCCGGCCGCGGAGAACGTGGCGGCCCGGCTCGAGTGGCTGCAGGCTGCCGTCGCTGAACGCCGGTCTGAACTGCTCATCCGGGCAAGGAGCGCGGAGATGGAGAGCAGCCGGCACAACGGGGCGGTGGAGGAAGAAACTTTGCGCACCGCACGGCGGCGCAAACTTGAGGCGGCAACAGCGCGGCGGAATGCAGCCGAGGCAGCCGGGCCCCGCCTGGAGGAGCTGGCCGGGCGCCTCGCGCGTCACCGGAAAGCGGAGGTTCTGGACGGGCACCTCAAGGGTGCGGATTCGGCGGCGGCAAGGGTCCGCAGCGCGCTCGGCGCCTCCGGATCGGCGTTCACGCTGCTAAACCTCGCTGCCGGGGAAAACCCGGAACTGGCACAGCTTGATCCGGGCTTCGGTGATGAATCAGGGTTAAACGTTTCCGGCGCAGTTGCTGAGGAGGTTGCCCGGCTGCGTTCGCTGCTGGCAGTGGTGGAGGCCCGGGTGCCCGACGAGGGCCGCCTGCAGGACCTGCGGTCCCGGCACGACGGACTGGTCCGGAAACAGCAGGAGCTTGAAGCTGGCATAGCGGGCCTCGGGACACGGCTCGAATCGCTCCAGGCCGAACGCCGGAGCCTTGCCGACGGACTCGGGGAGCTGGAACAGCTTGCCGGCACGGCTGCGCTGCGGACCAAGGAAGCGGCGGCCGCTGCTGAGCTGCTGGACGTTGTCCGCCGGTACGGTGCCGCTGCGGCCGCGCGGGATGCGGTTAAGGCGCGGTACGAGGCGGGACGGGAAGACCAGCTGGAGGCAAAACGCCGCTGGCTCGACCTTCGGGAAGCAAGGCTGGCCAATGCCGCCGCCGAACTCGCAGCGCAGCTGGCACCGGGCAGCCCCTGCCCGGTGTGCGGCAGCGCAGAACATCCGTTACCGGCTGCCGCCGGCGCGGAGGGCCCCGGTCTGGCGCAGGACGAGGAAGCGGCCCACGCTGCGCATGAGGCGGCCCAGGCTGCTTTCACCAGGCTCAGCACGGAACTGGCAGCGGCGGACCAGCAGGTGGCGGTCCTTGCCGGGCAGGGCGGCGATACGGCGGTGGACGAGGCAATGGCAGGGGCGGACGCTGCCCGCGCTGCGGCCGCCGAAGCCGACGCCGCAGCAGCGCAGCTGGCCGAGGTCCGGCTGCGCCTGGAGGCCCTGGACACGGACGCCGCAACGGCCCTGGCGGGGAAGGCGGACCGGGAGTCGGACCTTGCCCGGGCCACTGCTTCCCTGGCCGACCTGTCCGAGCAGTCTGCTGCCCTGGACGAGGCACTCACCGGGCTCCGTGGCGGACACCCCAGCCTTTCCCGCCGGCTGCGCTCCCTGGAGGACGCCGTGGCGGTCCTGGACAAGGCACTGGAAGCGCAGTCGGAGCTGGAGCGGGCGCGGGCACGCGAGGAGGACGCCCGTGAACAACTCGAAGCGGCGCTCCCGGCCGCAGGATTCGCTGACGAGGACGAAGCCCGCCGGCAGCTGCTGGGGGCCTCCGATGCCGCCGCGCTGCAGGAGGAACTCCGGGCGGCCCAGGACGAGGCAGCCCGCGTTGCCGAACTTTTCGAGTCCGAGGACGTGGTGCTCGCACTGGCGGAACAGGCCGACGGCTTCGAGGTGGACCCGCACAGGCTCGCCGCACTGCAGGAAGCGGCCGAGGCCGGAGGCCGGAAAGCCAGGGAGGCACACCTTGCTGCCGGCCTTGCCGGCCGGTGCGTGGAAGCACTCGGGGCCATCCGTGCGGAATATGACGCCCTGGCGGATTCAGCGCGGGAACCCGCAGAACGGGCTCAAATGCTGGCCGGCCTGGCTGACGCTGCCGCAGGACGCGGTGAGAACACCTACCGGATGAGCCTCAACAGCTATGTCCTGGCGGCGAGGCTGGAGCAGGTTGCCCTCGCCGCATCAGAACGCCTGGTCGCCATGAGCGACGGCCGCTACCTGCTCCAGCACAGCGATGCCAAGGCAGCGAGGGGCGCGAAGTCGGGGCTTGGGCTCGAAGTCGTGGACCAGTGGACCGGTTACCGCCGGGACACGTCCACCTTGTCCGGGGGTGAGTCCTTTATGGCGTCCCTCTCCCTGGCGCTCGGCCTGGCCGACGTCGTGCAGCAGGAATCGGGCGGCGTCGAAATCGAAACCCTCTTCGTGGACGAAGGGTTCGGCAGCCTGGACGAACAGTCGCTGGAACAGGTCATGGATGCACTTGAGGGCCTGCGGGACGGCGGCCGGGTGGTCGGACTCGTCAGCCACGTTGCCGGGATGAAGCAGCGAATCAGCACCCAGCTCCAGGTGCTGAAGGGCCGGAACGGGTCCACGCTCCGGATTGCGGAGGCACCCGACCTGCCCTTGTGACCCCGGAACCCGCGCGGTGTGCACCGGGAACAGTGGCGGCCAGCCGCTCCATAGCCCGCGGTATAGTTGTGCAGTTACCGGGTTGCGCGCATCGGGAGGAGGGACGATGCGCACGACACGAACGAGCCCGGAAATTGACACCCAACGCTTCCCTTTCGTCGCCGCAGGAAACCCGCCCCGCCTCCGCCGCTGATCAGCAGGCCAGGGGACGCTTCGCCCGCCTGCCCCGGCTCGCCGGCCGAAGCTTCATCCCCCTCGGGCTCTTTGCCCGGCTGCCGCTGGCCATGTTGACCGTCGGCACCCTCACCATGGTCACCTCCGTCAGCGGCTCCTACGCCGCCGGCGGTACTGCCGCAGGGGCTGTGGGCATCGGCTCCGCGCTGGGCGCTCCGCTCCTGGGAGCCCTGGCTGACAGGCGGGGCCAGCGGCCGGTCCTCATTGCCTCCGCCGCCAGCAATACCGCAGCGGTCCTTGCCCTGATCCTCGCCTCCGTGCTGCTTGGCCCGGCCGGCGGCTTTCACGGCGCCATCCTGGCCGCGGCGCTCGCAGCCGGCGCCAGCAGCCCGCAGGTGGGACCCCTGGCCCGCGTCCGCTGGATGGCCCTCACCCGGACGGGAACGGCGGCAGATCCCCGGGACCTGGACACAGCCCTTTCGTACGAGAGCACCGCCGATGAGGTGACCTTCGTCCTGGGACCGGCGCTGGTGGGAATCCTCGCCAGCCTGCTGGCGCCATGGCTGCCGCTGGCCCTGGCCGCCGCCATGACCCTCATCCTGGTGCCGGCCTTTGCCGCCCATCCCACCCACCGCGCCGTGGCGCCCCGACCCCGGCCCGCGGCCGCCAAGGGTTCCCCTGCCGGGCTCCCGCCGGCCCGGGGTGACAGAATCGGACCGGCCGTGGCGCTGCCCGTCCTGGCGATGGTGTGCATGGGCACGTTCTTCGGCTCAACCCAGGCAGCACTGAGCTCCTTCTCCGCAGGCATTGCAGGATCCGAAATTACCGGGCTCCTCTACGCGGCAATGGGACTGAGTTCCGCGGCGGCGGCACTCTCGGTGGCCTACTGGCCGCGGACGTTCAGCCTCTGGTGGCGCTGGATCCTGTGCGCCGCAGCGATGGCGGCGTTCGCGATCCTGCTGCTGGTCCCGTCCTCGCTCACGGGCATGGTGCTGGTGCTCCTCGTCCTTGGCCTCCCGGTGGGGCCGGTGATGGTCACCGTCTTCGCGGCAGGCGGCCTGGTGGCGCCCCCGGGCCGGCTGGGCACCGTGATGACGGCGCTGGCCAGTGGGATTGTGGCGGGCACGGCACTCGGCTCCGCGATCGGCGGGCACCTGGCCGAGGATGCAGGCCACCAGTCCGCGTTCCTGGTCACGGCGGCCGCGGCCGCAGTGCTGGCGCTGCTTGGTGCCGTATCCGCCGTCGTGCTTCGCCGCCGGGGAAGCCGGGCTGTCGACGCCTGACGGGCAGGGCCTGACGGTCGGGCCGTGCCGGGGACACCGTCCGGCCGGTAGCCCGTCCTGCCGGCGTGTGGCCGGCTATGCCAGCTGGCGTTCGATCCGCGCCGCGCTTTCGGCAAGGGCAGAGCCCACCGTGGCGGGATCATGGGCGGAGCGGATGTAGACGACGGCGAGTGCGGCCGGCCGCCCTCCGGGCACCCGGACAGGGGCTGCCAGCGAGGACACGCCGGCGATGACCTCGTCATGGCTGGCCGAGTATCCCCTGCTGCGGGCCTCTGCCGCTTCGGGCCGGTAGGGGATTCCCGTGCCGAGGCGGTCCCACTCAGCTTTGGTAAGCGCTGACTGGATGGCGATGCCGGGTGCACCGGCATTGATGGGATGCCGTGTCCCCGGGTGCTGGGCGACCGTTGCCCCGGAGTGCCTGGGCTCCACCGTGAGCAGGGTAATGCAGTCCTGGTGGTCCCACACCGCAACAAACGCGGTCATGTCCAGGCTGTTAGCCAGGTGGGTCAGCTCCGGCAGCGCCGCCGCCTGGAGATTGCGCGATACGCCGCGGGCCAAAACGGCGAGTCCCGGGCCGGGCTGGACACGGCCGGCGTCGTCCCGGACCAACAGCGAGTGGTCCTCAAGGGTACGCAGGATCCGGTAAGCCACCGAACGGTGCACGCCCATCGCATCCGCCAGTTCGGCGATGGTCAGGGGACCGGCGGCCGCCGCCAGGATTTCCAGGGCGCGAATGCCGCGGGACAGGGTCTGTGACGGAGACGCCTGGGCGGGCGCTGCTCCGGCCGGGGCTGCGGCGGGGGAAGTCATGGTGTCCATCCTAGGTTGCCCGCGCTGGCAGCCAGAACCAGCGTCCGGGACTCCGCGCGCGGGGCCTTTGCAATAGTCGAATTGACGTTTCCAATATAGAACGGCAGAACACGGCATGCCATGAGCACAAAACTTTGACCTGGGCGTGTTCCGCCTCACATTTTCGTAGTACCCTACTAACTAACTGACCGTTCTGTCGGTAATCCCGTAGGCGCCCGCGGCCCTGCCGCCACGACACTGAACAATGGAGTTTCAATGACCACACCTTCAAAGGTGGACACCCTCGCCGGCCCCAGCTCCCGGCGGGAGGAGCGCAAAGTCCTCGCCGGCACCCTCGTCGGCACCACCATCGAGTGGTACGACTTCTTCATCTTTGCCCAGCTGACAGCAACGTTGCTGTCGCCGCTGTTCCTCGCACCGCTGAACCAGTCCAACCCCGGCCTGGCCCAGATCCTCTCCTTTGCGCTGATCGGCATCAGCTTCCTCTTCCGGCCCCTCGGTGCGGTCATCGCCGGCCACCTGGGCGACCGGCTCGGGCGCAAGGCCATGCTCGTCTTCACGCTGGTGATGATGGGGGCAGCCACCGCCCTGATCGGCATGCTGCCCACCTACGCCCAGATTGGCGCCTGGGCACCCGTCCTGCTGATCCTCCTCCGGATCGTCCAGGGCTTCTCGGCCGGCGGAGAATGGGGCGGTGCTGCGCTCATGGCGGTTGAACACGCCCCGCTGAACAAGCGCGGCCTGTTCGGCGCCTACCCCCAGATCGGCGTGCCCGTGGGCATGATCCTTGCCACCGGCCTGCTGTTCTTCCTCAACAGCAGCATGTCGAAGGAAGACTTCGCAGCATGGGGCTGGCGGGTGCCGTTCCTGCTGTCCATCGTGCTGATCGTGGTGGGCTACCTGATCCGGCGGGCCGTCGCTGAAAGCCCGGTCTTCCAGGAGATGGCGATGCGCAAGGCCGAAAGCAAAGCCCCGCTCGGCGAGCTGGTCCGCAGCCACAAGAAGCCCGTGCTCTACTCCACCCTGATCTTCATCGGCAACAACGCGGCCGGCTACCTGCTCATCGCATTCTTCATCGCCTACGCCACCAGGACCCTGCAGATGCCCACCCCCCAGGTCCTGCTCGCGACCACCCTCGCATCTTTTGGCTGGCTGATCTTCACCCTGGTGGGCGGTTGGCTGTCCGACCGCATCGGCCGCGTCAAGACATTCCTGACCGGCTACGCCATTGTGTTCGCCTGGATGATTCCGATGTTCGCCCTGATCGACACCAGGAACATCTGGCTGTACGGCGTGGCCCTGTTCGTCCTGACCGTCGGCCTGGGCCTGTCGTACGGGCCGATGTCCGCCATGTACGCCGAGATGTTCCCCGCCAACGTCCGCTACTCCGGCATCTCCATCGGCTACGCGTTCGGCGCCATCCTTGGCGGCGCTTTCGCCGCCACCATCGCCGAGTCGCTGCTGCAGGCCACCAAATGGGCCGGTTCGATCGGCATCTACATCATGGTGCTGTGCGTTATCTCGGCCATCGGCGTGCTGCTGGCCAAGGAAACCAAGGGCCGCCCGCTGGGAGTCAGTGCCCACCACTAGTCCCCACCGTCTCCCTAACCTCGCTTCGCTTCGGCCAGGGAACCCTGACGGCGTGGGCCCACCACCGTCTCCCTAACCTCGCTTCGCTTCGGCCAGGGAACCCTGACGGCGTGGGCCCATCACCGTCTCCCTAACCTCGCTTCGCTTCGGCCAGGGAACCCTGACGGCGTGGGCCCATCCTGCCGGGTTACGCAGGCTAACGACGGCGGCGGGTCGGACCTTGCGGTCCGCCCGCCGCCGTTATTGCTTCAGGTAGCTGATGGCGTCGTCGTCGGTCAGCTGTTCGAAGTGGCGGTAGAAGCTGCCCACGGCGCGGAACTTGCCCGGCAGGTGAAGGCACAGCACGGCGTCGCAGACGCGTTCCATTGCCGCTTCGGCATCGATGGAACCCACCGGGGCGGCAGCCACCACTGTGGTTGCCCCGACTTCCCGGACTGCCTCGACGGCAGCCCTCATGGTGGCGCCGGTGGCCAGGCCGTCATCCACCAGCAGCACGGTCTTGCCGGTGAGGTCGTAATCCGTCCCGGGGTAAAGATCGACCCGCCGCAGCAACTCGCTGCGCTCACGCCGCTCCACCTCATCGAGCCACTCGCGGCGGACCCCATGCTCCAGGACGCGGTCCAGCAGGGGTTTGTTGACCAGCCGGACGGTGCGGCCGCGGGCCCAGGCCAGGGCGCCGTACGCCGTTTCCTCGTGGCCCGGAATGCCCAGCTTGCGCACCAGCACGGTGCCTAAGGGAAGGTACAGTGCCTTCGCGGCGGCAGCGGCAACAGGGATCCCGCCGCGCGCCAGCCCCAGGACCAGGGTGTCCGGCCGCTCACGGAACTGGGGAAGGACCGCGGCCAGGCGTTCGCCCGCCTCCGTGCGGTCTTCGAAACGCGTCACCTTATTGCTCCTCCAGGCTTTCCTGCACCTGGCTTCAGCCTACCGCCAGCCAGAGCCTCGGGCGTTCTCCGGAAGGGGCGGAGCTTACCGGAAGCGGGCGTGGCAGGTCCCGGTCATCCAGGCGCAAAGGCAGGTTGCGCTCAGGCCGCCAGGAAGTCGATGGCGGCCTGTTTGAAGGCCCTGCTGGTGACTGCGTTGGTGTGGTTGCGGCCCGGCAGGACGAGCTGTTCGGCCATTGCTCCGGCGCCCCGGGCAAGCTCCACGAGCTTGGGCAGGCTGGCGATCCGTTCGTCCTGGTCGCCGGCCACCAGGAGCATGGGCACATGGGGAACGGCCTCGGCGGGATCGTAGGGCTCGGCCTTGATGGCCTCCACCAAGGAGAGCAGGGCGAAGATGTTGTTGGTGGGCAGGAGCAGGGCCATCTTCAGCAGCCGTGCCGTGGACTCGTCGGTGATCGGGGTGCCGTCGGCCAGGTAGTCCTGGGCGGCTACCAGGTCGAACTCCGCCAGCGGGTCGGCCGTGTTGGGGCCGCCCAGCACAAGGCGGTGGACGATCTCCGGCTGCGTGGCGCCGAACTCCCAGGCGAGCCGCGAGCCCAGCGAATACCCCACAATGTCCAGTCCGCTGGACGGGTCACCGGCCTGCAAAGGACGCACGCCGGCGTCGAACGCAGCCTGCAGGAGGTCGGCGCGGATCCTGCTGGGGGAGTAGGAGTCGCGGTCATCGGGCGCGCCGCTGCGCCCGTGTCCCGGCAGGTCAACGGTGATAACCCGCCTTCCCGCCTGAAGGAGGGAAGACACCCACCCCGTGTCCTCCCAGTTGAGCCGGGAGGAGGATGAGAAGCCGTGGATCAACAGGACCGGCCGCAGCGCAACGTCCTCCTCCGGTTCATGCACTGCGACATACAGCTGCGGGTCGGTGCCTTCCACGGTGTGTGTCTGCTGTTGGCCGGTGTGCCTGCCGCTCATGGTGTTCGTCCTCATCAACTACGGCGCGCGGGCGGACCCGGCGCGTGGGTGCCTGGCATCACTCTACCTGTCCCGCTGCCGCATTCTTCCTGTCCTGCTGCTGCCCGGTGGACGCGCTGCGGCGGCGGGCAATCCGGGACCCCAAGGCGCTGGCGAGGGCGATGCCGGCCACCAATGCGAATGTGCCCAGCAGCTGTGCGCGGCTGCCCGCGGCACTGAGGCCAACGGCGAAGATCATGCCCAGCAGGACCAGGCCCAGGACGGTCAGGCCGGGAAAGCCCTTCATGCGAAGGGGCAGGGGCGTGTCGTCCCGGTCTGCCCGCCGCCGCAGGATCAGCTGCGACACCAGCGCGCTGCCCCAGACCACCAGGCAGGTGGAGCCCACCAGCTGGAAGAGCGCCGGGAGGATCCGTTCCGGGAACAGCAGTTCCAGGACGGTGGCGATGAATCCGAAGGCGACCGATACACCTACGGCCAGCATGGGAACGCCGGCGCCGGCCACGCGGGCAAGGAATGCGGGTGCCTCGCCGCGCCCTGCCAGCGAATACACCATCCGGGATGCACCGTACAGGTTGGCGTTCAACGCGGACAGGAGGGCGACGACGGCCACCAGGGTGATGGCGGTAGCGGCGCCCGGGATCCGGGCGACGTCCAGGACCCCGGCGAAAGGCGAGGCGAGCCCTTCGGATGATGCGGGAAGGACTGCGGCTATCACGAACACGGAGCCGATGTAGAACACCAGGATGCGCCACACCACTGTGCGGATGGCCTTGCCCACGCTGTGCTCGGGGTACTCCGTTTCGGCCGCGGCCACGGAGACGATCTCGGTGCCGCCAAAGGCGAAGATCACCACAAAAAGTGCAGCCGCGATGCCCCCGAGCCCCTGCGGGGCGAAGTCAGCCGTGAGGTTGGACAGCCCCGGGGAGGTGACGTCCGGCAGCAGGCCCAGGAGCAGGGCGAGGCCGACCGCCAGGAACAGCACGATCGCCGCCACCTTGAGGATGGCGAACCAGAACTCGAACTCACCGAAGTTCCGCACTCCCGCCAGGTTGATGGCCGTGAAAACCACCATGAAGACCAGGGCGAGCGCCCAGACCGGGATGACGGGCCACACCGTATACAACAGCCCCGCAGCGCCCAGCGCCTCGGCAGCGATCACCACAACCAGCTGCAGCCACCACAGCCATCCGATCGTGGCCCCGGCCGTCCTGCCAAGGGCCCGTTCGGCGTAGACGGAGAACGCGCCGCTGTTCGGGTTTGCCGCGGCCATCTCGCCCAGTGCCCACATGACCAGGATGATCAGCGTTCCTGCCACCAGATAGGAGATAAGGACGGCGGGTCCTGCCGCCTGGATTCCGGCGCCGGAGCCCAGGAAGAGCCCGGCGCCAATGGCGCTTCCGAGACCCATCATGGTGAGCTGCCGGGGCTTCATGCTGTGGCCGAGGTGGCCCTGCGTGCGGGTGGGGACGGACTTCGTTGTCATGCGGTGAACCTTCTTGGGGTCTGGGGACTGATCCTCTTGGGACCACTCGAATTTACCGTCTTTGGCGGAGGGGCTGAACCGCGGCGGGGGAAGCCGCCGCGGGAGAGGGCTTTGAGGAAAGGGGCGGAAACATTTCGAATTTCAGGCATCACGGCCGTAGAATGACTTATGGTCACAGTGACCATAACTAGGACGATGCGAGGGCGCCCGGGAGGAGGCCGCATGTATTACAGCTCAGCGAACGTCTCCGAGCGCCAGTCCGCGCCGCCGTCGCTCGCCATCTCCACGGTGATCTTCGCCCTGCGGCCCAGCGAAACGTCCGGCCGGCCCACCCTCTGGCTGCCCCTGGTGCGGCGCATCCGCGAACCGTTCAAGGGTTTGTGGGCGCTGCCGGGCGGACCGCTCAGCCATGACGAATCCCTCCAGGACGCCGCCTCGCGGAACCTCCGGGAAACCACGGGCCTGGCGCCGAGTTACCTGGAACAGTTGTACGCCTTCGGCGGCCTGCACCGTTCACCCACCCAGCGCGTGGTGTCCATCGTGTACTGGGCGCTGGTGCAGCCCACCGAGGCCGCGCTGGCAGACATCTCGGAGAACGTGAAGTGGTTCCGCGCGGACCGGCTTGGTGACCTGGCGTTCGACCACAATGCGATCGTGGACTACGCCCTCTGGCGGCTCCGCAACAAGCTTGCCTACGGATCGGTGGCCTACCACCTGCTCGGCGAATACTTCACCCTGGCCCAGGTCCGGGAAGTCTACGAGGCCGTGCTGGACCGGCAGTTGGATCCCGCCAACTTCCGCAGGCAACTCAAAGCCACGCCCGAAATCGAAGAAACTGACGAATTCCTCCAGGGCGGCAAGCACCGCCCGCCCCGCCTCTACCGCTTTACCGGCCGGCCCGGCCTCGACCCCGACAACAGGAGCACACCATGAGCAGCGTCAACACGGCGATCCAGCTGATCACGCGCGAGCAGGCAGAAAAGGGCAAGGCCGCGACGGGCAGCACCTGCTCGCCCGCCCTGGCCAAGGGTCCGTGGGACTACGACCTCGCCGAAGCGCTCGCCGGCGTCCCCGCCTACGGCCCGGGTGCCTCCAGCGGTGACGTCGCCCCCGCAGCCACTCCCCGCCAGGGGCAGCTGCCGGAGGAATACAAGCTGGCCAGCGACGCCGAGCTTTCCGAGCGGATCCTCGCCGCCAAGGCTGCCCTCGGTGAGCGCGCCGTCATCCTGGGCCACTTCTACCAGCGCGACGAGGTGGTCCGGTACGCCGACTTCGTGGGTGACTCCTTCCAGCTGGCCAACGCCGCCCTGACCAGGCCGGATGCCGAGGCGATCATCTTCTGCGGCGTGCACTTCATGGCCGAAACTGCCGACATCCTTTCCAAGCCGGAGCAGGCCGTCATTCTCCCCAACCTCGCCGCCGGCTGTTCCATGGCGGACATGGCCGACGCCGATTCCGTGGCCGAATGCTGGGAACAGCTCGGGGAAGTCTTCGGCACCGAACCCGACGCCGACGGGCGCGTCCCGGTCATCCCCGTCACCTACATGAATTCCTCCGCCGCGTTGAAAGCCTTTTGCGGCGAGCACGGCGGCATCGTCTGCACCTCCTCCAACGCCAAAACCGTCCTGGAGTGGGCCTTCCAGCGCGCGCAGCGCGTCCTGTTCTTCCCGGACCAGCACCTGGGCCGCAACACCGCAAAAGCCCTTGGCGTTCCGCTGGAACAGATGCCCATGTGGAACCCGCGCAAGGACCTTGGCGGCAACGAAGAACAGGCCCTGCTGGACTCCAGGGTGATCCTCTGGCACGGGTTCTGCTCCGTGCACAAGCGCTTCACAGTCGGCCAGATCGAGCAGGCCCGCGCCGACCACCCCGGTGTCCAGGTGATCGTCCACCCCGAATGCCCCATGGAAGTCGTGGACGCCGCAGACGCCGCCGGATCCACCGACTTCATCAAAAAAGCGATCGCGGCAGCCACCGAACCCACCACGTTTGCCATTGGCACGGAGATCAACATGGTGAACCGGCTGGCCGCCGAATACCCGCAGCACACCATCTTCTGCCTGGACCCCGTCATCTGCCCCTGCTCCACCATGTACCGCATCCACCCCGGCTACCTCGCCTGGGTGCTGGAAGAGCTGGTGGCCGGCCGCATCGTCAACCGGATCACGGTGGACGATGCCGTACAGGCCAACGCCAGGACCGCGCTCGAGCGCATGCTCGCCGCGCGGCCATAACGGAAGGCAGCCGAACATGCCCACGCCAGGAACAGCGGTTTTCCCCAGCATCCTTGCAGGTGACGCCCGCCGCCGGCGCATCGCCGTCGTCGGAAGCGGCATCGCCGGCCTGTATGCGGCACTGCTGGCAGCAGAATCCGGTGCCGGCGTTGTCCTGGTGACCAAGGGGCGGCTGGATGAAAGCAACACCTGGTACGCGCAGGGCGGGATCTCCGCCGTGCTTCCCGACCCGGCGCCCGGAGACACCGTGGCCGGGCACATCAGGGACACGCTGCGCGCCGGAGCCGGGCATTGCAAGGAAGAAGCCGTTCGGCTCATGTGCACGGAAGCCCGCAGGGACATCGCGGGGCTGCAGCGCTTCGGCGTGCACTTCGACCCGGGGAACGACGGCGGCCCCGCCCTGGGGCTCGAAGCCGCACACAGTGCACCGCGCATCCTGCACGCAGGAGGCGATGCGACCGGAGCCAGGATTGCGGATGCGCTGATCCGCGCCGTGCACTCGGCGCAGGCGCAGGGCGCTCTCACGGTCCTGGCCGGCGCGCACGCCACAACCCTGCTACAGGACAGCGGCCGGGTGACCGGGCTTGAGTACGTGCAGGACGGGCGCGTGTCGGCAATAGTTGCCGATGCGGTCCTGCTGGCCACCGGGGGAGCGGGCCAGCTCTTCGAACAGACCACGAACCCTGCGGTGGCAACGGCGGACGGACTGGCGCTCGCCGTGCGCGCCGGCGCGGCTGTGGCCGACCTGGAGTTCTTCCAGTTCCACCCCACCTGCCTGGTCTCCGCGGCAGGACGGCGTGCCGACCTTGGCGGGCCGCTGCTGATCTCCGAAGCCGTCCGCGGGGAAGGTGCCGTCCTGCTGGACGACGGCGGCCGCCGCTTCATGCGCGCCTACCACCCCGACGCCGAACTCGCGCCGCGCGACGTCGTGTCCCGCAGCATCGCCCTGCACCTGGCCAAGCTCGGCAACCCCAATGGCCATGTCTACCTTGACGCCAGCGGCATAGAAGAAGCGCGCGGACCCGGTTTCCTCGAACGCCGGTTCCCCACCCTCACCCGCAAAACCCGCGCCGCCGGCATCGACTGGACCCGCGAAGCCGTCCCCGTCGCGCCCGCCGCCCACTACTGGATGGGCGGCATCGCCACCGACCTCGCCGGCCGCACCAGCGTTCCCGGGCTCTATGCCGCCGGGGAAGTTGCCTGCACCGGCGCCCAAGGGGCAAACCGGCTGGCCAGCAACTCCCTCCTCGAGGGCCTCGTCTTCGGCCGTCGCGCTGTTGAAGACTTCCTCTCCGGTGACGTCGACGATCCCTCGGCGTGGGTGCCGCCTGCCGGTGCCCCTCCGCGGAACGCAAGTGCGCACGTCAACTTCGCTGGGGATGCGGCTGGAGAGCCGTTCTCCCGTGATGCTCTCCGGGCCCTGATGACTTCGCACGCCGGGGTTCTCCGGTCGGGGGAGCTGTTGGGTGAGGCCGCTGCGATCCTGGAGCGGTGGGCCGCCGTCGTGCTTCCTGAAACCGGCGCTCCACTGGAGGCCGACCCTTCCGTCCACGAGGACCGGAACCTTTTGCTGGCTGCCCGGCTGCTGGTACGTGCCGCCCTTGCCCGGCCTGACTCGCTCGGCGCCCACTACCGCGCAGACGAACCCGTCGCAACTTCCGAGACCATTCCCTTCCGGCCGAAAGCGAGCCTTCTCCATGACTGAACACTCCGTCCTCGACCCCGCCGCGCGGACCCGCACCGCGCCGGACCTCACGCTCCCTGCGGCGCCCGTCCGGGACATCCTGGAACGGGCCTTCGCCGAGGACGCCCCCGCCGGCGACATCACCTCCCAGCTGCTGATCCCTGCCGGCGCCCGTGCCACGGCCGTCCTGAACGCCCGTGTGCCCGGCGTCCTGAGCGGCGCGACCGTTTTCCGGGACGCCATGCAGCTGGTCGACCCCGCCACAACGGTTCAGTTGCTGGTGGCGGACGGGGAAAGGTTCGACGCCGGCACTCACCTTGCACGGGTCAGCGGAGCCGCGCGCTCCGTGCTGCTCGCCGAACGGGTGGCCCTGAACCTGGTCCAGCGCATGTCGGCCATCGCCACCCGGACCGCGGAATACGTTCAACTCACGGCAGGAACACCGGCCCGCATCACCGACACCCGCAAGACGACCCCGGGCTTGCGGGTCCTGGAACGCTTTGCGGTCCGCTGCGGCGGCGGCGCCAACCACCGCTACAGCCTGTCCGACGCGGTCCTCGCCAAAGACAACCACCTGGCCGTCATGACCGGCGGGGATCCCGCCAGGCTCACCCGGCTCCTCGCCGCGGCCAAAGCCCAGCTGGGACACACCACGCACTTTGAAGTCGAGGTGGACCGGATGGACCAGATCGAACCCGTCCTCGCGGCGGGGGTAGACACCATCATGCTGGACAACTTCACGGTGGAGGAGCTGAAAGCCGGGGTTGCCCTGGTGGCGGGGCGTGCACGCGTCGAAGCCAGCGGGAACGTCAACCTGGGCACCGTCGCGGCCATCGCCGCCACGGGCGTGGACGTGATCTCCGTAGGGGCCCTGACGCACACGGTGGCCGCACTGGACCTCGGCCTGGACATCGAACTGAACGCGGGGTGAGCACCGCATGATCTTCCTCGACGCCGCCGCCACCACTCCAGTGCGCCGCGAGGTGCTCGAAGCCATGTGGCCGTACCTCACCGGCGAGTTCGGCAACCCGTCCAGCCACCATGCGCTGGGGGACTCGGCAGCGCGGGCACTGGCCGCCGCCCGAGCGTCGGTGGCGGCCGTCCTGGGGTGCCGGCCCGGTGAAGTGACCTTCACCTCCGGCGGCACCGAAGCGGACAACCTTGCCGTCAAGGGCATCGCTCTCGCCCGGCAGGCCGCCGACCCTGCGCTGAACCGGGTGGTGATCAGCGCCGTCGAACACCCGGCAGTGGAGGAATCCGCCCGTTACCTGGAGCGCTTCCACGGCTTCGCCGTAGATGTGGTTCCCGTGGACGGCGCAGGGCAGGTCACACCGGCCGCCCTCGAAGCGGTCCTCACCCCGGCAACTGCCCTGGTCAGCATCATGTACGCCAACAATGAAGTGGGCACGGTCCAGCCGGTCGCGGAACTGGCCGCGCTGGCACGGGGACTCGGCATCCCCTTCCACACTGACGCCGTGCAGGCCGCCGGCTGGCTTCCACTGGACACGGCCACGCTGGGCGTGGACGCCCTGAGCATCTCAGGCCACAAAATCGGCGCACCCAAGGGCTGCGGGATCCTCTTCGTGCGGGGCCGGACCAGGGTGGAACCGGTCATCCACGGCGGCGGCCAGGAACGCGGCAGGCGGTCCGGGACGGAAAACGTGGCGGGAGCAGTCGGCCTGGCCACGGCACTGGCGCTTTCGCAGACCCGCCAGCAGGAACGCGCGGCGCAGGTCACGGCGCTCCGGGACACCTTCATCGGGGCTGTACTGTCCGGCGTTCCGGACGCGGTCCTTACCGGGCACAAAACCGACCGGTTGCCTTCGGTCGCCTCGTTCTGCTTCCCGGGAACCAGCGGCGAGTCCGTGCTGCTGGAACTCGAACGCCAGGGCGTCGTGTGTTCAAGCGGTTCGGCCTGTGCCGCCGGGTCCGACGCCCCCTCGCCCGTGCTGACCGTCATGGGAATCCCCGAAGGGGTGGCGCAGACCGCAGTGCGGTTCAGCTTTGACTCGTCCGTTACCGCGGAGGAACTCGATACCGCTGCCGCCGCGGTGTTGGCCGCCGTCGCCAGCGTCAGGTCGCTTGGAGCGGGCTAACCGCACCCGCCCGCGGTCAGTACAGTTCGCCCACCGGGATGTCAACGGCCAGCCGGTTTGCCGGGCCGGCCAGCGGACAGGCCCACGCCTCGTTGTAGGCGCAGGAAGGGTTGTAGGCGAAGTTGAAGTCGAGCACGAACGTGGCGTCGGGGCCGGTGCCCTGGATGCCGTGGAAGGCGCCCTTGATAGTGTCCAGCAGGTACCTGCCCGCACCGTAGCTTCCGCCCGGTTGTCCGGCGGTCGCGTCCCGGAAGGGTACAAAGATGCCTCCGCCGTATCCGTGGAGCTTCCAGACCGCGAGCTGTCCCATTTCCGGCAGGTCGAATGTGCCCATCCGGATGAAACGGACCACTCCGTCGGTCCCGGTTTCCACCGTCATTTCCCGGCCGGCGCCCTCCTTGGTCAACGGCACATGGAACCGGTAGATGGGGTCGTAGTCGGCTGTTTTAAGGCCTGAGAACATCGCCTTGCCTTCCCGGGTGAGCGCCGAGGCCGGATGGGTGGCAAACATCAGGTCCCGCTGGTGCCGCCAGTAGGAGTGGGCCTCCGCCGGGCTTTCGGCCGCGATCTTCCGGACGTTGTCGTAGAGGGCAAAGGTCCGCAGCCGCCAATCTGCGATGTCCACCGCCGACATGTCCGCGGGGTTTTCTTCGGCTGCGCCGTGCTGTTCCACCATAGCTCCAGCCTAGTCCCGGTGCCGGGTCCGGCGGCGGCACGTCCTGCCCCGGCCTGCGTGCCTCCCGTTGCCTGCCGGGGCGGGCGAAACACCCTCCGGGCCGACGTGTTCCACCTTGTGGCGCCGCTAGGCTGGCGTTATGAATGGCAAGGCAACGGCGGCCCGGCGGTTCCGGGCAGTCCTCCTGGCTGGTGCGCCCTGTGTGGCAGCGGGGATAGTCCTGGCCGGGTGTTCGAGCCCGCAGGCCGGCGCCCCCGCCTGGACCGCAGCCCCGGACGGCGCTGCCCCGGCAGTGACCCCGGGGGCATCGGCGACGGCACCCGGCGGCGCAGCGTCCACCGCGTCAGCAACGCCCACGGCCCCGCAAACCGCGGCAACCGCCACGGCCTGGAAGACATTTTCTGATCCCGCAAAGACAGTAAGCTTTGAGCTGCCCAGGGATTGGATTGCCCAGTCGGTGGCGCCGGAGGAACGGGCACTGCCAGGCGCGCTCAAGGTCGAGGTCAAGAAGCCCGACGGCACTTTCATGGCTGCGCTGCGGACCGGCCTGCCGCCGTCGTCCGCTGAATGTCCGGAAGCGTCACGCCGGCCCTACACCGTGATCAGCAGCCTCCCCGTGGAGGTGTCCGCGCAGGGCGGTGAGGGAACCATCCCCCCGCGCGTGGTCTTCCGCGTGATCCAGGGTTACCGTTACTTCGGCTCCTACGGCATCACCAATGTTGTGGGCGGCACGGACAATATGGCCTGCGAGCTCCGCAATACCGTTCGGGGACCGGCCGGCAAGGGGGACTGGTCGTTCGGCGACCTTGTATCCCTGAAAGCCTTCGCACCGGACGAGAAAGTGGCGCCCGCGAAGGCCTTCGACACCCTGGACCAGGCGGCAGAGTACGCCAGCGACAGCGCGGACTTCGCCAACGTCCAGCGGATGCTAATGTCTCTGGAGATCAAAAACTAGTCCCGTTGCCGGCTCCCACAGGTGCCGGGACAGACGGCGACTTTTTCAACGCCGACACCCCTCCGGAGATCCATGGAACGCTCTGTTTCCGCACGCCTGGCCTTTCGCACCGTTGCCAACACCAAGGTGGCCATGGCCATCGCTGTGGCGAGGAACAGCGGCTACACGTCGTTCCACGAATCCCTGTCAGTCACATCCGGAGGGACCGAGGTTCCGCTGACCGAAATCCCGGACCATCACGGCGGCCGGTTCCACTACATGGAGTTCACCGAACCGGCCGAGGTGACGGTGGAGTACTCAGCTGCGGTTACCGGACGGGGCGTGCCCGAGGAAGCCAGCCTCGCCGACCGCATCCGCTACGTCCGCCCCAGCAGGTACGCCGAATCCGACCGCCTGCTGCCCACCGCGTACGCGGAGTTCGACAAGGTGTCCGGCAGCGGCCTGGTGCAGGCTGTCCGAGACTGGGTCCACGGGGAGCTGCGCTACCTCAGCGGCTCATCCCGCGGCACGGACGGCGCCGTGGAAACCCTGCTGAGCCGGCGTGGTGTATGCCGCGATTTCGCCCACCTGGCCATCGCCCTGCTCCGGTCCAAGGACATTCCGGCGCGTCTGGCGGCGGTCTATGCCCCCGGACTGAAGCCGATGGACTTCCACGCCGTGGCCGAGGCCTACGTTGACGGTGCCTGGCACGTCATCGACCCCACCGGCCTTGCCCCGCGTGAATCCATGCTGCGCATCACGGCCGGGCGGGACTCATCCGACACCGCGTTCCTCTCCACTGTGGGCGGCAGCCTGGTCCTGAACCAGCTACAGGTCACCGCCACGGTGGACGGTGACCTGCCCGGCGAGGACGCCGGCCGGCTGGTGCAGCTGGGCTAGCTTACCTAAGGCTGGCGCTTCCCCAGGGAGTTCCGGAGCTTGTCGGTCAGCCGCCGCAGTTCCTTCTGCTCGGCCGCGGTCAGTCCCGGACCCACCAGCGCGGCGATGTCCCGGACGTGCTCGCGCCCAATCTCCTTCTGGAGTTCCCGGCCCTCGTCGGTGAGCTTGAGCAGGATGCCACGGCCGTCCTCGGGCGCCGGCATCCGGGCCACCAGCCCACGCTTCTCCAGCCGCTCCACCAGCCTGCTCAGGCTGGACTGGCTCAGCAGGACGTTGTCGTTGAGCTCGTTGAGCCGGAGCCACCCGGATGGGCAGCGGGACAGCGTGAACAGAACGTCATACTCGTTCACCGCCAGCTTCCGGAAGGCCGGGCCCGACTGCAGCTTGCGCATCACCGCCACCTGTGCCCGGAACAGTGACTCCCAGGTTTCCGCCGCGAGGCGGACGGGCGATTCAGTTCCCCCCGCAGCCATCACGCCTCCGCAGGGGTCGTCTCGGCTTCCCGGGACGCCAGCAGGCCGGCCACCCGGCCCGCATGGGTCGGCGGGTCCGGGACATGCGCAGGCTTGCGGGCCGCGTACTCCTTGCGCAGGACGGGAAGGACTTCCTCACCGAACAGGTCCAGCTGCTCCAGCACGGTTTTCAGCGGCAGGCCCGCGTGGTCGATCAGGAACAGCTGGCGCTGGTAATCGCCGAAGTGCTCGCGGAACGTCAAGGTCTTCTCAATGACTTCCTGCGGGCTGCCCACGGTCAGCGGGGTCTGAGCGGTGAAGTCCTCCAGCGACGGTCCATGCCCGTAGACCGGAGCGTTGTCGAAGTACGGCCGGAACTCCCGGACGGCGTCCTGCGAATTCTTCCGCATGAAGAACTGGCCGCCGAGGCCCACGATCGCCTGGTCCGCCTTGCCGTGGCCGTAGTGCTCGTAGCGCTCACGGTAGAGGCCGATCAGCTGCTGGTAGTGCTCCTTGGGCCAGAAGATGTTGTTGGCGAAGAACCCGTCACCGTAGTAGGCCGCCACTTCCGCGATCTGCGGCGTGCGGATGGAGCCGTGCCAGACGAAGGGGGCAACGCCGTCGAGCGGGCGCGGCGTGGACGTGAAGTTCTGCAGCGGTGTGCGGAACTTGCCGGACCAGTTCACGGTGTCCTCGTCCCAGAGCCGGCGCAGCAGGCTGTAGTTCTCGATCGCCAGTTCAACACCGTCCTGGATGTTCTTGCCGAACCAGGGGTAGACCGGGGCGGTGTTGCCGCGGCCCAGCACCAGGTCCACCCGGCCGTCCGCGAGGTGCTGGAGCATCGCGAAATCCTCCGCGATCTTCACGGGATCATTCGTGGTGATCAGGGTGGTGGCAGTGGAGAGGATGATCCGCTCGGTCTGCGCGGCGATATACGCGAGCGTGGTGGTCGGGGAAGAGGAGAAGAACGGCCGGTTGTGGTGCTCGCCCAGGGCGTAGACATCCATGCCGATCTCTTCGACCTTCTTTGCGATGGCCACCGAGGCTTTGATGCGCTCGTTCTCGGTTGGGGTGCGCCCCGTGGTGGGGTCCGTGGTGATGTCGCTGACGCTGAATACACCGATCTGCATGATGTGCCTCTCCGTTTCCTGGACTTGCTGGCTTGGTTCCAGTGTAGACCAATTTAGATGCATTTGCATCTATCGACGGATACAACGCACCCGGACCGGATATATTCCGTGGTTGGCTAGTCCGGGCTTCCCGGAGCCGCTCGCCGCCCGCTGACCTTCGGAACCATGCCGGTGGTCCAGTCGCGGAACTCCTCGTCGACGTCGGCTCCCGGGGCTATGGCGGGGCGCTCCCGGAGGTCCCGGAGCAGTGCCTTCCGCTCGCGCCGGCCTTCCACCAGCCGGTACAGGACCGGTACCAGGACCAGCGAGAGAGCGGTGGACGAGACCAGGCCGCCGATGACCACCACCGCCAGGGGCTGCGAAATGAAGCCCCCGCCGCCTGTAAGCCCCATGGCCATCGGGGTCAGCGCGAAGACTGTGGCCAGCGCTGTCATCAGGATGGGCCGCAGGCGCTGCCGTGCACCATGGGTGATGGCGTCGGCGACGTTCATGCCCGGACGCCCGTCCCGTGGCTGCCGGTACTGGTTGATGAGGTCGATCAGCACGATCGCGTTGGTGACCACGATGCCCACCAGCATGAGCATGCCGATCAGGGACGGCAGGCCCAGCGGAACCCCGGTGACGAGCAGCAGCGCCACGGCCCCGGTTGCCGCGAACGGCACGGACACCAGGAGGATCAGCGGCTGGATGAGCGACTTGAAGGTGGCCACCATAATGACGTAGACGATGGCGATGGCCGCCAGCAGGGCAAGGCCCAACTGGCGGAAGGACTCTGCCTGCTGGGTGGTTGCGCCGCCGATTTCGGCCGTGACGCCCGGCGGAAGCTCCACGCCGGCGAGCCGGTTCTGGACCTCGGCGCTGACGGCCCCGAGATTGGATCCCGACGGCGTCACGGACACCCGGGCGGTGCGCTGGCCGTTGCTGGCGGTGATGGAGACGGGGACGTCCACCTGCTCCACGGAGGCGATGCTGCCCAGGGTCACCGGGCCGGCCCCGGCGGGCAGCGGGATGTTCCGGACCGCGTCGATGCTGGTGAACTTTGTGCCTCTGCCGATCTGCACCGGGAAGTCGTCGGTGTCGATGCGCACTTCACCTGCCGGTACCGGGCTGATGGTCGAGGCAAGGACGCCTGCCACCTGCTCCTCGTTCAGGCCCGCCGCGACCGCTTTGGCCCTGTCCACCTTGACCTGGACCACGGGCTGGGTGGCGGCGAGGTTGGTCTCGACCTCGCTGCTGCCCGGGACTCCTGTCATCGCGGCAACCATGCGGTCACTGGCTTCCTGCAGGTCGGCGGTGCTGGCAGCCTTGAGCGTGATGTCCACTGTGGAGGAGGTGCCGAATCCTCCCTGCTGGGTGCCGACCGAGATCCGGCCACGGTCGGGGACCTTGGCCAGCTCGGACCTGACCGTGTCCTGCAGCTGGACCTGGTCCGCCTTCTCATCCGTCACTACGGTGAACGTCGAGTTGGAGGAGCCGGTGGAGACGAGCGCGGCGAAACCGCCCTGCGCATTGCCGGAGGTCACCTGGACGTCCCTGACACCGTCGATCCCGCGCAGCACTTCCTCCAGCCGGATGGCCGCGGCGCTCGTGTCCGCAAGGCTCGTGCCGGGAGGCAGCACCTGCCGGACGGTCAGGCTGTTCTGGCCCGAATTGCCCAGGAGGTTGGTGGCCAGCAGCGGAGCCATGGCACCGGTTGCCGCGAGCACCAGGACCGCCGCAACGAGGGTGATGACGGGGTGCTTCTGGGTTTTGGTCAGAATCGGCAGGTACCCGCGCTGAAGCCGGCTGCGCTGTTCTGCCTCCTGGGCTTTGGCGCGCGCTTCGGCTGCAAACGCCCGGGCCGCGGAGGTGTTTTCCTGCCCTGCGGGCCTGCTCCCGGGATTCCGCAGGAACCAGTAGGCGAGGACGGGAACGATCGTCAACGAGACCAGCAGTGAGGCAAGCAGTGCCATGGTGACCGTGAGCGCGAAGGGCCGGAACAATTCGCCCGCCAGTTCGCCGACAAAGGCGATGGGGAGGAACACCGCAACCGTGGTCAGGGTGGAGGCGGTGATGGCGCCCGCGACCTCCTTGATGGCGGTCAGGATGGCCGTAACCTTGTCCTCGCCGTATGTCAGGTGCCGCTTGATGTTTTCGATGACAACGATCGAGTCGTCGACCACCCGGCCAATGGCAATGGTGAGCGCGCCGAGGGTAAGGATGTTGAGAGAGTAGCGGGTTGCCGAGAGCCCAATGAACGTGATGAGCAGGGACAGCGGAATGGACACCGCCGTGACCAGCGTGGAGCGCGTGGACATCAGGAAGACCAGAATGACGGCGACTGCGAAGCCCAGGCCCAGCAGGCCCTCGGTGGTGAGGTCCTTGATGGATTTTTCGATGAACGGTGCCTGGTCGAAGACCGGGGTGAAAGTGGCGTTGGAGCCAAGCTCCGCCTCCAGTTCGTCCAGGGAGTCACGGACGGCGTGGGAAATGGCCACCGTGTCACCCTCCGGCTTCTTGGTGACGGAGACTGCCAGCGTTTCGGCGCCGTTGGTGCGGGTGATCGACGTGCGTTCATCGTCCTGCAGGGATACGTCGGCCACCGAGCCGATGGTGGCCGCATTCTTTGCCCCGGACAGCGGGAGCGCCTTAATGGCGTTAAGCGAATCGACCGGGCTGCCAATCTGCAGGGAAAGCGTTTTGCCCTGTTCCTCCAGGGTCCCGGCCGGAACCAGGGCACCGTTGTTGGCCAGCGCGTCCCGGATCGACGCGATGCTGGCGCCTGCCGCGGCCATCGCCTCCGGCCGGGGGAGGACCTCGATGTGCTGGGTGGCGCCGCCAGTGACGTCGGCGGCCCGGACGCCGTCGATCTTCTGCAGCCGGGGAACGCTCAGCCGCTGCAGGTCCGCGTTGAGTTCGCTGAGGGACTTGTCCGACGAGACGGCCAGGAACACGATGGGGAAATCGCTGATGCTGCCGGCGATCGCTTGCGGCTGCACATCCTCCGGCAGGGTCCGCTTGGCATTGGAGATTGCCCTGTCGATCTGGGCGCGTGCCCGGTCCAGGTTCGAACCGTACGTGAACACCAGGGTGATCTGGGAGACGCCGTTGCGGGACGTGGAGGAGGTGGATTCCAGCCCCTCCACGCCGTTCAGGGCGGTCTCCAGGGGTCCGCTGACCTGCTTGTCCACCACCTCCGGCGAGGCGCCGGGCATCGCGGTAAGCACCGTGATCTGCGGAAACTCGATCGAGGGAATGAGTTCCTGCTTCAGCGACGTCATGGTGATCACGCCGAAGACCGAAGCGAAAACGGTGATCAGTGCGATCAGTGCCCGGTTTGCCAGTGACAGGTGTGCCAGCCGGAACATCGCATGAACTCCTGGAGGGTTGAAGAACTGGTGCGGTCCCGCTGACGCCGGCTGCCGTCCCCGGAGGGTCAGCGGCTGGCGGGAACGCTTTCCAGCTGGAGGGATTTGGCAGTTGCCTGCTCGAGCTCCGCGGCGAGGTCCGGATTTTCATCCAGCTTCACCCCGTAGCCGGGCATCATGTCCTTGAGCTTTGACTGCCAGCCCTTGAAGTTCTTCGGGAACGTCTTCTGCAGCAGCTCGATCATGATGGGTACAGCGGTAGAAGCTCCGGGGGAGGCGCCGAGCAGCGCGCCAATGGAGCCGTCACGGCCGGCGATCACTTCGGTTCCGAACTGGAGGATGCCGCCCTTGGTCGGGTCTTTCTTGATGATCTGTACACGCTGGCCGGCCGTGATGAGTTCCCAGTCGCCGCCCTTGGCCTCGGGGTAGTACTCGCGCAGGGCCTCGACCTTCTGCTCGTGCTTCTTGACCACTTCCTTGACCAGGTAGGCGGTCAGGTCCATGTTGTCCTTGGCTACGGCAAGCATGGGGATGATGTTGCCCGGACGGATGGACAGCGGCAGGTCCAGGTAGGAGCCGTTTTTCAGGAAGTTGGTGGAGAAGCCGGCGTAGGGCCCGAACAGCAGGGACCGCTTGCCGTCGACGTACCGGGTGTCAAGGTGCGGGACGGACATGGGCGGGGCGCCCACGGAGGCCTGGCCGTAGACCTTGGCGCTGTGCTGGGCGGCAATGGTTTCGTCCGTGCAGCGGAAGAACTGGCCGGACACGGGGAAACCGCCGTAGCCCTTGCTCTCCGGGATCCCGGAGGCCTGGAGCAGGTGCAGGGCGCCGCCGCCCGCGCCGACGAACACGAACTTGGCGTGGATCTTGCCGTGCTCACCGGACTTGGGGTATTTCAGCGAAAGGTCCCAGCCGCCGTCGGACGCACGGGAGATGCCTGTGACATCGTGCCCGTAGTTGATTTCGACGCCGTTGTTCCCCAGGTACGTGGTCAGCTCGCGGGTGAGGGCACCGAAGTCGACGTCGGTCCCCTCCGCGGCACGCGTGGCGGCAATACGCTGTTTGGGGTCGCGGCCCTTGACGATCAGCGGCGCCCACTTGGCGATCTGGCCGTGGTCCTCCGAGTACTCCATGCTGCGGAAGAGGGGGTGGGGCTTCAGTGCCTCATACCGGGTCTTCAGGAAGCGGGTGTGGTCCTCGCCGATGACGAAGCTCATATGCGGGACGGTGTTGATAAAGCCCTTGGGCGAACCGATCAGGTTCCGGTCCACCAGGTGGGACCAGAACTGCCGGGACAGCTGGAACTGCTCGTTGATCAGCAGGGCTTTGGCGGGGTTGACCGAGCCGTCTTTGGCTGCGGGGGAGTAGTTCAGCTCGCACAGGGCGGCGTGGCCGGTTCCGGCGTTGTTCCACGGGCCTGAGCTTTCCAGGCCGGGCTGGTCCAGCCGCTCGAACAGGGAGATGGTCCAGTCCGGCTCCAACTGCTTGAGGAATGCCCCCAGCGTGGCGCTCATGATGCCGCCGCCAATCAGGACGACGTCGGCATGTGGGGTCTTGGAAATGAAGGTCACGATCAGTCTCCGATTGCAGCGGCTCTGGCTGTCACAGAATATCCCCGCGCCGCCCACATACTGAAATTGGATCAGCCCGTCAAGGCTTTAGTTGCACCTTCGTGAAAACTTCATTTAAGACCGGTGACGCAGGGTAGCTGACCACCCGGTCGGACAGGGCCAGCGCCGAGATCGGGAAGGCAATGGGAACCGCCGGGACGGTGGCCGCGATCTGGGCGTTGATGGTGTGATATTGCTCATCACGCTCCTGCCCTTCCGGCAGCCCGCGGGCACGGTTGATCTTGGAAAAGACCTGCGGATCCTGGTAGCCGAACTCGCCGTTCTTCTCGCCGAAGAGCGGGCCGACAAAATTGTCCGCATCCGAGTACGAACCGTTCCAGCCCAGCAGGTGGAGGGCGTGGTCGCCCGGTGACTGGACCTTTTGCAGGTACCCCTCGGACCACTCCACCGGAACGGGCCGGATGTTGAAGCCGGCAGCCGTCAGCTGCCGGCTGATCTCTGCATACACCTTCTCGGGGGTCGGCAGGTAGGGGCGCGTGACGTTCAACGGGTAGTAGAACCGCAGTTCTTCGCCGGCGTACCCGCCCTCCTTCAAATACTCCTTCGCCCTGGCCAGGTCGTGTCCCAGTTCGGGTGCGTCGTTGTTGAAGCCGCTGATTTTCGGCGGGACGAACTGCGTGGCCCGGGCCGTGTTGTCGATGAAGAACTTGCGGATCAGGGTGTCCTTGTCGATGGCCATTTCGATGGCCTGCCGGACCTTCCGGTTCTGCAGCACCGGAATGTCCTGGTTGATGCCGACGTACATGACCGAGAACGGGTCACGCTGGACGATCTGCTTTCCGCGCTTCACCAGCTGGTCGAAATTGCCGACCGTCACGGCGTCGTAGCCGTCGATTTTTCCGTCCAGCAGGGCCTGCAGCCGGGTTTGCGGATGGTTATAGGCCAGGAAGTTGATGGTGGCGATCTGGCCCCGGTCGCCCCAGTAGCCCTTGTGGCTCTCCAGAGTGACGCTTTCCGCGTCCCAGGACGTGAGGCGGAACGGCCCGGTGCCGACCGGACTGGTGCCAAAGACGGATACGGCGGGCCCGCCGCGGGTCTGGTCGAGCACGTCGGCGGTACCGGCTGCAAGGGCGGCGGGCGAGGCGATGGCAAAAGCGGGCAGCGTCAGGGCCTGGAGGAACGCGGTGAACCGCTGGGTCAGGTCGATCCTGACGGTGTCAGCGGACAGCGCGGTGCAGCTTTTGAAGATGGAGAGGTCCGGCTCGTCCGAATGGGCCTTGAAAACGCCTTTGAAGGAGCCGCCTGGTGCCTGGCGGCGCAGCTCCGGGGAGAAAGCGAACCAGCGGTTGAAGTTGACGCAGACCGCGTCCGCGTTAAAGGGTGTGCCGTCCTGGAATCTGACGCCGGAGCGGAGCTTGAACGTATAGGAACGGCCTTCGTTGGATTCGCTCCACTCCGTCGCGAGCAGCGGTGTCGGCTTTCCCGTGGTCTGGTCCACGCCCACGAGGCCTTCGAGGATCTGGCGCGTGATCCGCTGCGACTCGACGTCATTGGACAGGGCAGGGTCCAGCCCCAGCGGCTGGGCGGCCGTGCCGAAGTTGAAGGTGGCGGTGGGCTCGGCAGGCGTTGTGGCACTCGGAGACCCGGACGACGGGGACGGTGAAGGTGCGGCCGTGCAGGAGGTTGCGCCGAGCGCCAGGAGGACGGCTCCGGTTGTCAGGACCGTCCGCCGCGATGGACTGCTGGGCACTCGTGGATCACCTCTGGATGTTGCGGCTCCGCCGCGTGCGGACCGGGACCCAGTCTAGTAGACGGTCCCGGCGGGCCCGTGGGGGGTCTTGCGGGAAAACGAAAGATCCCCTGGTCCGGGCCACAGCCCAGGAACCGGGGGATCATTCGTCTTAATACGTGCGCAAGGGGGGACTTGAACCCCCACGCCCGAAGGCACAGGAACCTAAATCCTGCGTGTCTGCCAATTTCACCACTCGCGCGGGGCACCCGTACGACGGCGGATGCCAGTCTTCATTGTAGCGTCGCCCCGGCAGCGCCGCGGGCAGGCAACGGAAGTGTCAGGCGTCCAGCTTCAAGTCGCGGCGCAGCTTGGCGACGTGGCCGGTGGCACGGACGTTGTACTGGGCGAGGGAAACCTTGCCGTCAGGGTCCACCACGATGGTGGACCGGATCAGGCCTTCGTAGGTTTTGCCGTAGTTCTTTTTCTCGCCCCAGGCGCCGTAGGCTGCAGCAACGGCATGGTCCGCGTCTGAGAGCAGGGGAAAGCTCAGGTCCTCCTTGGCCGCGAACTTCGCCAGTTTTTCGACCGGATCGGGTGAGATGCCCAGGACGTCGTAGCCTGCGGCCCGCAGCGATGCCAGGTTGTCACGGAAATCGCAGGCCTGCTTGGTGCAGCCGGGCGTGGACGCCGCCGGATAGAAGTAGACGATGGTGTTCCGGCCGTTGCCGGGGGACAGGCTGATGTCCTTGCCTGCCGCGTCCTTCAGCGTGAATGCAGGCGCTGCGTCTCCGGTCATGAGTCTTTCGGCCAATGTTTTACTCCTTGTAGCAGGCGGGACACAACAGCCTAGTAAGCAGAACGATCCGGTGCTAATCGGCACTTGGTTATACTTGCTGCTATGCCTGATATGGAGCACTGGCCCACGGGACGCCTTTTGTCCACTGCTGCGCGCCTTGTAGAACACTCATGGAATGAAAAACTTGGTGCCATCGGTTTAACCCATGCCGGCGTTATAGCCATCGAAGTCCTGGACGCCCAGGGACCTATGACGCAGGCCCAGCTTGCGCAGTTCGTCCGCGTACAGGCCCAGACGATGGGCAAGACGCTGAGCAGGCTCGAGGCGCATGGCCACATCATGCGCGTGCGCAGCACCTCGGACCGCAGAAGCCACGTGGTATCCCTCACCGAGCGCGGCAAGGAAGCAGTGGCCGCCGCAGTAGAGATGGAACGGTCCGTCCTTGCCTCGGCCTCCATCGATCCTGAGGTCCTGCGCCAGGAACTCAAGGCTGTTGTCCGCGAACTCGCAAGCCAGTTCGCCACGACACCGGCCGGCGCTGCGACGCTGGTGGAGCAGGCTCCCTGACGATCGCCGGTGCGGCGGACCGGCAAAGGCGTGGCCCGGGGTTTCCAGAACCCCGGGCCACGCCTTTTTGTTCTCTGTGGGCCGGGCAGTCTTGCGGCCCGAACCAGCGGAAAAACAAAACAGCCCCCGGCTTGCGTTTCCGCGAGCCGGAGGCTGTTTTCCCTTGTGCACCCCCCGGGACTTGAACCCGGAACCCATTGATTAAGAGTCAATTGCTCTGCCAATTGAGCTAGAGGTGCATCTTGTTTGTTTCAGTCATTCGGGCTTTTCTTTCCCGGTTGACCTCCGCAACGACATGAAACTCTACACGAAGTTTTGGTGCATGTGAAATCGGGCCGTACTGAGTGCCCCTGCTGCCGGCCGGCAGGGGAAAAACCCCGGAAATCCAAGGTTTTTGCCCCCACATAAAGACGAAAAGCAACGTTTTCCGGCAGCGGACGGGCCCTGGGCCCATGATCGCATTTGTGTGAAGTGAGCCACACCGTGATCCCGCATCGGCGGACTGCCAGTCCTCTAGAGCCGCCTGCGGCGCGGTGCCCGGAATCCGGCCGCCTCAGCGTGGGCTGCAGATTCAAACCAGACGTCGGCCCGGGTCTGGTCAAAGTCGGGGTGGCCTTCCTCGTAATAGACCATGGCGCCGGCATCGCCCTTCACGGTGTAGTCGGCCGGGCCGCTGCCGTCTGCGCCGGCCGCGGCTGAGCCGGTGCCGTATGGTTCGTCGGCGGCAAGGTGCCCCGTTCCCTCTGGCCCGCTGCCAGTCGCTCCGTCCGGGCCGCCGGGTACCGAATGGTCGGCCCCGTTTTCAACGACCGCGGAAGACTGGGTGCGGTCGAGCGTTTCCGCGGCCGCGGCTTCGGGCGGAATGCCCTGACCCGCAGCGGCGTCCCCCGATGTGGCTGCGCCGGCGGCTGCTCCCGCCCTGGAACCCGCGCCGCCGGAACCTGCGTCCCCGACGGTGGCAGCCCCGGCGGCGCTGTGCGGCACGGCGGCCCGTCCGCCGTCGTCGTCCACCTGCTCCGCAGCCGCGCTCTCGGCGCCGGGCAGCGTGGGAGCATGCGGGTCGGTGTATTCGGGGTGGTGGACAGGGCGGGCCGCTGCGGCAGCTTCCGCTTCCTGTGGCGCGTGTCCGCCGTGTACCTTCCGCCCGTCCCGCACGTCGTCGCCGGAAGCGGTACCGCCCGCTTCGGACCATTGCGTTTCCCATTCCGCCTGGTCCTGGGAGCGAACCTCATCCCGGCTGGTTCCGGACGTGGCGGCGGTGGCTGTGGCCGGGGTGCCGGCCGTGGCGGGTGTACCGGAGGAGGCTGTGCCGCCCGCGAGGTCCGGGCGGGAGGGCGCCGGCGCGGCAGTGGTTGCGCTGCTGCCGGAACCGGTGCGGTGCGCTGCCTCGCTGTCCGGCTGGGCTGAGGTCTCAATCGGCTCTTCCGCGGTGGCGGGTGCCACAGGTTCAGCAGGGCGGCCGAAGCCGGCTGCGGTGGGGATGCCGGTAGTGGCAGCAGCATCGGCGGAGGCGGCCGCCCCACCGGATGACAGCGCCCCGTCGGTACTGCCGGACCCGGCTCCGGGTGACCGCCCACCCGGCCTGCCTGCGCTGTTGCGGTTCAGCAGCCACCACACAATGCCCACTGCGACGACAATCAGAATGACCCAAAAAACTGTATCCACGGCGGCAAACCCTTCGGTCCGGTTGGCAAGGTGTCTTGCCCCGACGCTACGTCGGGTGCCAACCGCTGTCCAGGTTTTTGCGCTGGTGGGGTGCGTATTGCTCGCGTTACGCGCCGGGCAATTCCCCCTTTTATGGTTTACGGGAAATTCCTGTCTTCGTGCCGGCGCCCGGCGTCCTAGACTTGCCCCTATGACCCAGACCCAGAGCGATACCGAGAGCACGCCTGATATCAAACCCCGCAGCCGGGCGGTCACCGACGGAATCCATGCAGCGCCGGCGCGCGGTATGTTCCGGGCGGTTGGCATGGGCGACGACGACTTCGCCAAGCCCCAGGTGGGCGTCGCGAGCTCGTGGAACGAAATCACTCCCTGCAACCTGTCGCTGAACAGGCTTGCGCAGGGCGCAAAGGAAGGCGTCCATGCCGGCGGCGGCTTCCCCATGCAGTTTGGAACCATCTCCGTCTCCGACGGCATTTCCATGGGCCACGAGGGCATGCATTTCTCGCTGGTCTCCCGGGAAGTCATCGCCGACTCGGTCGAGACCGTAATGCAGGCAGAGCGCATCGACGGCTCCGTGCTGCTGGCGGGCTGCGACAAGTCTCTGCCGGGCATGCTGATGGCTGCCGCCCGCCTCAACCTCTCCAGTGTGTTCCTCTATGCCGGTTCCATCATGCCCGGCTGGGTCAAGCTCGAGGACGGCTCCGAGAAGGAGGTCACGCTGATCGACGCCTTCGAAGCCGTCGGTGCCTGCGCCGCCGGCAAGATGAGCATGGAAGACCTCACCCGGATCGAAAAGGCCATCTGCCCAGGCGAAGGTGCCTGCGGCGGCATGTACACCGCCAACACCATGGCCTGCATCGGAGAAGCACTGGGCATGTCCCTGCCGGGCTCGGCCGCTCCGCCTTCGGCAGACCGCCGTCGTGACGAATTTGCCCGGAAGTCCGGCGAGGCAGTGGTCAACCTGCTGCGCAAGGGCATCACGGCCCGCGACATCATGACCAAGAAGGCCTTCGAAAACGCCATCGCCGTCACCATGGCATTCGGAGGATCCACCAACGCCGTCCTGCACCTGCTTGCCATCGCCCGGGAGGCAGAAGTCGAGCTGACGCTCGACGACTTCAACCGGATCGGCGACAGGATCCCGCACCTGGGCGACCTGAAGCCGTTCGGCCGCTACGTGATGACCGACGTCGACAGGATCGGCGGCGTGCCGGTCATCATGAAGGCGCTGCTCGACGCCGGCCTGTTGCACGGCGACTGCCTCACCGTCACCGGCAAGACCGTCGCCGAGAACCTCGAGGCGATCAACCCGCCGGACGTTGACGGGAAAATCCTGCGCGCACTGGACAACCCGATCCACAAAACCGGCGGCATCACCATCCTGCACGGCACGCTCGCCCCGGAAGGCGCCGTCGTCAAGAGCGCCGGCTTTGACGCCGACGTTTTCGAAGGCACCGCCCGCGTGTTCGAACGCGAGCAGGGGGCACTGGACGCACTGGACAACGGACAGATCCACGCCGGCGACGTCGTGGTCATCCGGTACGAAGGCCCCAAGGGTGGCCCCGGCATGCGGGAAATGCTCGCCATCACCGGTGCCATCAAGGGCGCCGGGCTGGGCAAGGACGTCCTGCTCCTCACGGACGGCCGCTTCTCCGGCGGCACCACCGGCCTGTGCATCGGGCACGTCGCGCCGGAAGCGGTCGACGGCGGCCCCATCGCCTTCGTCAGGGACGGCGACCGGATCCGCGTGGACATCGCCGCCCGCAGCTTCGACCTGCTGGTGGACGAAGCCGAACTCGAGGCGCGCAAGGTCGGCTGGGAACCCCTGCCGGCGCGGTACACCAAGGGTGTCCTGGCCAAGTACGCCAAGCTGGTGCACAGCGCCAGCACAGGCGCCTACTGCGGCTGAACAGTCTCGACACGGCTCAACCAGCAACTCGCGGCTGAGCCGTGTCGAAACCTGTGGTCCTGATGCCATAGGATCAAAAGGTGGACATTGTGGTCCACATGGTGAGATAGGGTTGTCCCGCGTTGACACCCATCACGCCAGAGGGAAAACTGAACGCATGACTTTCGTTACCGGCATCGTCGTCGTCCTTACCAAGCGCGTGGCATATTAGCCTCCACTGGTAACGAACTGTCACGCGCAAACCCCTCGAAGAGCCGCCAAGGCTGAGGGGTTTTTTTATTTCCTGCAGTCTCCAAACCATAGAAGATCCACAAGGAAGAGTCCGATGAGCAAAGGATCGCCGATCAGCCCCTCGCTGTTGGCTACCAAGTCCACTGGAGCCACCAAGGCTCCGGAACGCGCCGACCGGACGGCTGACCATGCCGCCGTCGTCGCCGACCTTGCTGCCGCCTCTCCTGTCCTTGGGCCGAACAACGTTGTACCCCCAACGGTGATGACCGGCTCGCAAGCTATTGTCCGCTCGCTCGAAGAACTCGGCGTCGACGATATTTTCGGTTTGCCTGGTGGCGCGATCCTGCCCACCTACGACCCCTTGATGGCCTCCACCATGAATCACGTGCTGGTCCGTCACGAACAGGGAGCCGGCCACGCCGCGCAAGGCTACGCCATGGTCACCGGTCGGGTTGGCGTGTGTATCGCCACCTCGGGCCCGGGTGCCACCAACCTCGTTACCGCCATCATGGACGCCCACATGGACTCCGTGCCGCTGGTGGCCATCACCGGCCAGGTTTCCAGTGCAGTGATCGGCACTGACGCGTTCCAGGAAGCCGACATCGTGGGCATCACCATGCCCATCACCAAGCACTCCTTCCTGGTCACCGACCCCAACGACATTCCCCACGTGATGGCCGAGGCATTCCACCTGGCATCCACCGGCCGTCCCGGACCGGTCCTGGTGGACGTCGCCAAGGACGCCCAGGTGGGTCAGATGACGTTCTCCTGGCCGCCCAGGGTGGACCTTCCCGGCTACCGGCCCGTCACCCGCGGCCACAACAAGCAGGTCCGCGAGGCGGCAAAGCTCATCGCCGCTTCCACCAAGCCGGTCCTCTACGTGGGCGGCGGCGTCGTCAAGGCGCACGCCAGCGCCGAACTGCTGGCACTGGCCGAAGCTACCGGCGCGCCCGTGGTCACCACATTGATGGCCAAGGGTGTCTTCCCGGACTCCCACCCGCAGCACGTCGGCATGCCCGGCATGCACGGCAGCGTCTCCGCGGTCACCGCCCTGCAGCAGGCCGACCTCCTCATCACGCTCGGCGCACGGTTCGACGACCGCGTGACCGGTGTCCTGAAGACGTTCGCCCCGATGGCCAAGGTCATCCACGCCGACATCGACCCCGCGGAAATTTCCAAGAACCGCACCGCGGATGTCCCGATCGTGGGCTCCGTCAAGGAAATCATCCCGGAACTCACCGACGCCGTCCGGTCGCAGTTCGATGCCACCGGCACCCCGGACCTCACCACCTGGTGGGCCTTCCTGAACAACCTCAAGGAGACCTACCCGCTGGGCTGGACCGAACCGGAGGACGGGCTCACCGCGCCGCAGAAGGTGATCGAACGTATTGGTGCCCTTACCGGGCCGGAAGGCGTGTACGTGGCGGGCGTGGGCCAGCACCAGATGTGGGCTGCCCAGTTCATCAAGTACGAGCGCCCGCACGCCTGGCTGAACTCCGGCGGTGCCGGCACCATGGGTTACGCCGTTCCGGCGGCCATGGGCGCCAAAGTGGGGGAGCCGGACCGGGTGGTCTGGGCCATCGACGGCGACGGCTGCTTCCAGATGACCAACCAGGAGTTGGCCACCTGCGCCATCAACAACATCCCCATCAAGGTCGCGGTCATCAACAACTCCTCGCTGGGCATGGTGCGCCAGTGGCAGACCCTCTTCTATGAGGGCCGCTACTCCAACACCGACCTCAATACCGGCCATGACACCGTCCGCATTCCGGACTTCGTCAAGCTTGGTGAAGCCTACGGCTGCGCCTCGTTCCGTTGCGAACGCGACGAGGACATCGACGCCACCATCCAAAAGGCCCTGGAAATCAACGACCGCCCCGTGGTCATCGACTTCGTGGTGAGCCCCAACTCGATGGTGTGGCCGATGGTGCCCGCCGGCGTGAGCAACGACCAGATCCAGGTTGCCCGCAACATGACCCCGGAATGGGAAGAAGAGGACTAAGCATGAGCCGCCACACACTGTCCGTGCTGGTCGAAGACAAACCCGGCGTCCTGACCCGGGTTGCGAGCCTCTTCGCCCGCCGCGCCTTCAACATCAACTCCCTGGCCGTCGGCCCCACCGAAGTGCCGGGCATTTCCCGGATGACGGTGGTGGTCGACGCCGACGGCGACCTGATCGAACAGGTCACCAAGCAGCTCAACAAGCTGGTCAACGTCATCAAGATCGTTGAGCTGACCTCCGAATCTTCCGTACAGCGCGACCACATCCTGGTCAAAGTACGTGCGGATGCCGCAACACGTCTGCAGGTGACCCAGGCTGCAGACCTGTTCCGCGCCTCAGTGGTGGACGTGTCCACCGATTCCGTCGTCATTGAGGCCACCGGCCACCCCGAAAAGGTCACAGCGCTGCTCTCAGTGCTGGAGCCCTTCGGCATCCGTGAAATCGTGCAGTCCGGCACCCTGGCCGTTGGACGGGGATCCCGCTCCATGAGTGACCGGGCGTTGCGCTCCGCCTAGGCAGCATGCCTCGGCCGGACCTCCGCCCGTAACCGCAGCACCACACCATATTTATCTACACACCACTCAAGAGGAGTTACGCAAGTGACTGAAATGTTCTACGACGACGACGCCGATCTGTCGATCATCCAGGGCCGCAAGGTTGCCATCGTTGGCTACGGCTCGCAGGGCCACGCCCACGCGCTCAACCTGCGCGATTCCGGCGTCGAGGTTGCCATCGCCCTGAAGGAAGGCTCCAAGTCGACCGCCAAGGCCGAGGACGCAGGCTTCACGGTCAAGAACGTTGCCGACGCCGCCGAATGGGCCGACGTCATCATGATCCTTGCGCCGGACCAGCACCAGCGCTCGATCTACAACGACTCCATCAAGGACAAGCTGAAGCCCGGCAAGGCCCTGGCCTTCGCGCACGGCTTCAACATCCGCTTCGGCTACATCCAGGCACCGGAAGGCGTTGACGTCATCCTGGTCGCCCCGAAGGCACCCGGCCACACCGTGCGCCGCGAATTCGAAGCCGGCCGCGGCATCCCGGACATCATCGCCGTCGAACAGGACGCCTCCGGCTCCGCCTGGGAACTGGCCAAGTCCTACGCCAAGGCCATCGGCGGCACCCGCGCCGGCGTCATCAAGACCACCTTCACCGAAGAGACCGAAACCGACCTCTTCGGCGAGCAGGCCGTCCTCTGCGGCGGTGTTTCCCAGCTGATCCAGTACGGCTTCGAAACCCTGACCGAGGCCGGATACCAGCCTCAGATCGCCTACTTCGAGGTGCTCCACGAGCTCAAGCTCATCGTCGACCTCATGTGGGAAGGCGGCATCGCCAAGCAGCGCTGGAGCGTCTCCGACACCGCCGAGTACGGCGACTACGTTTCCGGCCCGCGCGTCATCACCCCCGAGGTGAAGGAAAACATGAAGGCCGTCCTGGCGGACATCCAGTCCGGTGCCTTCGCCAAGCGGTTCATTGAGGACCAGGACAACGGCGCCGTCGAGTTCAAGGAACTGCGCGCCAAGGCAGAGCAGCACCCGATCGAGGCCGTCGGCCGCGAACTGCGCTCCCTGTTCTCCTGGCAGCAGCAGGACGTGGACTACGTGGAAGGCTCCGCGGCCCGCTAAAGCTGCCGGATTCACCCCGGACAGGGGCCGCGATGAGGCCGGGTTCACACTTAACAATGTGAGCCCGGCCTTTCCGTCGGCCTAGACTTGTTTCCATCCCCAGGACTGCAACGCAGAGGATCAGCCGTGTCAAAACCCGTAGTACTGCTCGCCGAAGAACTTTCCCCCGCCACCGTCGAGGCCCTCGGCCCGGACTTCGAAATCCGCCAGACCGACGGCGCCGACCGTTCCCAGCTGCTCTCGGCGATCAGTGACGTTGACGCCATTCTGGTCCGCTCCGCCACCCAGGTGGACGCCGAAGCCATCGCCGCCGCGAAGAACCTCAAGGTCATCGCCCGCGCCGGCGTCGGACTGGACAACGTGGACATCAAGGCCGCCACCCAGGCAGGGGTCATGGTGGTCAACGCCCCCACCTCCAACATCGTTTCGGCCGCCGAGCTCACCGTGGGCCACATCCTCAGCCTGGCCCGGCACATCCCGCAGGCCAGCGCCGCCCTCAAGGACGGCGAATGGAAGCGCTCCAAGTACACCGGCATCGAACTGTTCGAAAAGAAGATCGGCATCATCGGCCTGGGCCGCATCGGTGCCCTCGTTTCTGCCCGCCTCAAGGGCTTCGACACCAAGATCCTCGCGTACGACCCCTACATCACCTCTGCCCGCGCAGCGCAGCTCGGTGTCCAGCTGGTCACCCTCGACGAGCTCCTCGCCCAGGCCGACTTCATCACCATCCACATGCCCAAGACGCCGGAGACGGTGGGGATGCTGGGCGCCGACGCGTTCAAGAAGATGAAGAACACGGCCTACGTAGTCAACGTGGCCCGCGGCGGACTCGTTGACGAAGAAGCCCTCTTCACCGCCCTGCAGGACGGTGAAATCGCCGGCGCCGGCGTCGACGTCTTCGCAAAGGAACCCAGCACCGACCTCCCGTTCTTCAAGCTGGACAACGTCGTGGTGACCCCGCACCTTGGCGCCTCCACCAACGAAGCCCAGGAAAAGGCCGGCGTCTCCGTCGCCAAGTCCGTCCGCCTGGCCCTGGCAGGGGAGCTTGTCCCCGACGCGGTCAACGTGGCCGGCGGCGTCATCGCTCCCGACGTCCGCCCGGGCATCCCGCTAATCGAGAAGCTGGGCCGGATCTTCACCGCCCTGACCCACGATTCCCTGACCCAGTTCGACGTCGAGGTCGCCGGCGAAATCTCCTCGCTGGACGTCAAGGTCCTGGAACTGGCGGCCCTCAAGGGCATCTTCGCCGACGTTGTCACCGAGCAGGTCTCCTACGTCAACGCCCCTGTCATCGCCGAACAGCGCGGCATCAACGTCCGCCTCATCACCACCCCGGAAACCGAGTCCTACCGCAACGTCCTGACGCTGCGCGGTGCACTCAGTGACGGCAGCCAGATCTCGGTGGCCGGAACCCTGACCGGACCCAAGCAGATCCAGAAGCTCGTGGGCATCAACGGCTTCGAAGTTGAAATCCCGATCAGCGAGCACGTGGTGGTTGTCGGCTACACGGACCGTCCCGGCGTCATCGGAACCATCGGCCACATCCTCGGCATGAACAACATCAATATCGCCGGGATGCAGGTTGCCCGCCACGACCAGGGCGGCCAGGTCCTCGCGCTGCTCACCGTGGACAGCTCCGTGCCCCAGCAGGTCCTGGATGCCATCAAGGCCGGGATCGGTGCCGAGATGGTCCGCGAAGTGGACCTGGAGGACTAGCCCGACCCGTAACCAGGGAAACGCCGTAGTCACGGCCTCCGCCCGGCGTGTCCCGGCGGGGCCGGATATGATTGGCCGGTCTGCTTACAATGGCTTGGTCCTGGTTCAGGACCGGGCCGGCAGGCCGGCCAATACCTTTTGCACATCCGTCCGTACTCGTACATGTCCGCAGCGGGCGGACACATCCGTGCGCACGCAATCCAGGTTTCAGGGAGTTCCATGAACGCCGTCCAGAGGTTCATCAGAAGCAAAGTGCTGCTGTTGACCGCGGCCATCTTGATCGCAGCCATGTGCTTGTCGGTCCTCGTCCAAAGCCAGTCCCAGGCTGCACTCAACCGGACAGTGGATGAAAATTCACGGGGGCTCTATGACGTCCTGGTCCAGGCCAAGGCGCCGTCCGGTGCGCTGCTCCAGCCGGAAATTGCCAACGGCACCGGCGGCATCAGCTTCGACCAGCTCGAGTCCATCAGGAAGCTTTCCGGAACCTCCGTCGCAGCACCCATCAGCCTGGTCTCGCGGGTGACACAGAACCTCGAATCCCCGCGCCTGGACGCGATGGACTACCTCGGCTACAACGCTGGCCTGGCCGGAACCGCCACAGCCGACCAGGCAGCCGGCGCCACCCCACCCGACCAATGGCCGGCCGCTGAATCCGTGCTGGGTGACGGAACAAAGAAGTACCGCCTCACCGCCAGCGCCGTCAGCTCCGACGGCGTCTCCGAGCAAACCCTTTTTAAGTCCACCGCGGAAGGGACACTGGGCAAGGCCCGCCTCGTGGAGGAACAGGCCGCCGGCGGCAGCAGCATCCGCATCGCAGCCCCTGAAGGTGAAACCGGGATCAAGTTCCCCGCCCCCGCAGGCGGCTCAGAACACAATCTCTTCAACCTCTCGGTATCCCTGCCCCTCGCCCCCGAAGTGACCGAATCCGTGGTTGCCGTCGATCCCGCGGCAGAGCGTGCCCTCCTCGGTTCCGCCGGTGATTTCCTGGCACCGCTGGAGAAGGCCCCGCCGGCCGACGCCCGCAACGCAGGCGCCGTCGGCCGGTACCTGGAAGGGCTCTTCACCAACGGCATCGGCCTGGACCAGCTGGAGGAAGGCCCTGACTTCCTCGGCGTCAAGCTCAAGTACTGGGCGCCGCTGATGACCCAGTACCAGCAGGCCAAACGCACGGGCCAGCTGACGGCTGAATCGCAGGCGATTCCGCTGATCGTCCGCTCGGGCACCTCGCTGGACCTCACCTACAACGTCAAGATCGAAGAGATCGACGACGCCGGCAAGGTGGTCAAGGATGTCGGAACAGTCTCCCGGTCGCTGGACAAGGACTACCTGCCCTTCGTCTCCAAGGACCCCTTCGTCCTGTCCTGGCCCGGATCCAAGGACCACTCCTCCCTGCTGGGAGCCAACGGCAACTTCAACCAGGGCCTCTACACCCCGGCGAAGTGGAGCACGGACTTTGCAGCTGCCCCCAAATACACCGATGGCGAAACGGCCGCCAACGGGGCCGTCGGCAAGACTGCCGTTCCCGGCGAATGGGTAACCGTCAACCGCCTGCCGGAGAAAAGCGCCAACGGTGCACCCGTGGACCAGACGCAGCGCGAACCTGTGGACGAGCGTTCCTACCGTGAGGACCTGTCCACCGGGCAGAAGCAGGCATCCCCGCTGGCCATGGTCTACGGCACGTTCGACCCTGCCGCCGTCGCTGCGGCTTCGGGCGATGTCAACAAGCTGCCCCTGGGCGGCTACGACCCCACGCCTTTCACCCTGGTCCAGGACGCGGAGGGCAAGGACGTTCCGGAGACCGAGCTTGGTCCCTCGCTGAGCGCCACCGGACTCGCCAGCCAGTCGGCCGGCGCCATCACCGACTACTACGGCCTGGCAGCGGCTCGCGGCTACACCGAAAACGCGTCAGTTATCGACGCCGTCCGGGTCCGCGCCAAGGCGCCAGGCAGCTGGAAGGAAGCCCAGCCGGAGGTCGAGAAGCTCGCCGGTGAAATCCGCGCCATGGGCCTCGAAGCCACGATCGTTGCCGGCTCGGCCCGTGAAGACGCAAGCATCTTCGTTCCCGGCTACTCCAAGGACGACGCCGGCAAGGAATCGGCGCTGGGTACCGTCCAGCAGTCCTGGGTGCGGCAGAACGCCGCCGAGGCCGTCACCGGGTCGCTGTCCGGCACGAACGTCACCCTGCTCTTCCTGACCCTGTGCGGCGCTGCCCTCCTGACCGGCGCTTCCACTGTCAGTTACATCCGCAAACGCCGCAGCGAGGCCGGGACACTCCGGGCCATGGGCTGGACGCAGGGCCGGATCCGGAACTGGGTGCTGGAGGAATTCGGCGTGGGCGCCGTGCTCCTTGCCGTCGCCGGACTCGTGCTGAGCCTCGTCAGCTGGAGCCTCGCCACCGCCCTGGTCTGCGTTGCCGTCCTGGTGCTCTATGCCGGTGCCGCCTTTTTCGCGGCCCGGCAGCTGCGCCACCGGGACGTCATCGACCAGGAACCGCAGCACGACGAGCGGCTCATCCCCGTGGACTCGCCGCTGACATTCGCAAACCGCCAGCTGGCCACCAACAAGTTCAACACCCTGTCCCTGGCAGTCGCCGTCGGCGTCTTCGGTGCCGCTGTGGGTGGACTGATAGCCCTGCTGATCGACATCCCGCGCGCAGCCGGCGCCAGCGCCCTGAGCGGCCTTGCTGCCGCCAGCGTCGCCCTGCCGAGCATCCTGCTGGCCCTGGCCGGGGTCGTGGTGGGCCTCGTGCTCACCCTGGTCACCGGCCGGTTCGAGCTGAACGCCAAGCGCCAGTACCTCAGCATCCTTGAAGCGATGGGCTGGAACCCGGACATGCTGCGACAGGTCAGGTTGTTTGAAAACGCGCTGGTGGGAACCGTGGCACTGCCGCTCGGCGTGCTGGGCGCCCTCGGCATTGGCCTCCTGCTGGCCCCCTATGCCGCACTGTGGGCAGGCGTTGCCGGCCTCGTGGCTGTACTTTGCTGGATTCCGATTGCAACGAAAGTGGTCCAATGACAAACCCGACCAATGTCCAGCGGAGCCGCCGGGGCGGCTCCGGCGAGGTTCCCCTGCAGACCCGCGCCAACACCATCATCAAGGCCGCGGACCACGCCACGCCCCTGGAACTGAGCGACATCACGATCCGCTACGGCGGCGGCAAGGGCGGTGCCGAACCCGTCAGCGTCGTCGAAGGCTTCGACCTGACACTGCACGCGGGCGAGATGCACTGTGTCGCCGGCCGCAGCGGCTCCGGCAAGACAAGCATCCTGACCGTCGGCGCGGGCCTGACCCTGCCGACGTCGGGACGCGTCTTTTGGGAAGGCGATTCGCTGGAGAAAATGGGCGACGACGAGATCGCCGACCGCCGCCGCGCCCTCATCGGGTACGTGGACCAGGGCGGTGCCCTGATCGACGGCATGAGCGCCCTGGAAAATGTGCTCCTGCCCGCCGTCCCTGACGGTGAAGTGGACCAGCGGCGGGACATGGCCAAGGACCTCCTCGACCTGGTGGGCCTGGGCCGCCGGATGCGGCACCGCCCGGCCCAGCTGTCCGGCGGTGAACGCCAGCGCGTTGCCATCGCCCGCGCCCTGATCCTGGGGACCAGGGTCCTGGTGGTCGACGAACCCACCGCGAGCCTGGACCGTGCCTCGGCCAACCGCATCATCAGTATCCTGAAAGACACCACGAACGATGGCATCGCCGTGCTGGTCGCCTCCCACGACCACGAACTGGTCCGGCTCAGCGATACCCTGACTGAACTGATTTAGCCTGTCCCTCCGCACCGAAGGTAACTGTCCGCACGTGACTGCTTCAGAGAAAACGCCGTTCTACATCACCACGGCTATCACCTACCCCAATGGGGTGCCGCACATCGGCCACGCCTACGAGTACATTGCCACCGACGCAATGGCCCGCTTCAAGCGGCTCGACGGCTATGACGTGATGTTCCTGACGGGCACGGACGAGCACGGGATGAAGATCGCCCAGACGGCCGAAAGGGAAGGCATCACGCCCAAGGAACTGGTGGACCGCAACGTCAAGGTCTTCAAGGAGGCCCACGCTGCGCTGGGCATTTCCTACGACCGCTTCATCCGGACCACCGACGAGGACCACTACGCGGCCTCGCAGGCCATCTGGAAGAAGATGGAAGCCAACGGCGACATCTACCTGTCCAAGTACGAGGGCTGGTACTCCGTCCGAGACGAGGCGTTTTACAGCGAGGACGACACCGTGGTCAAGGACGACGGCGTGCGCTACTCGAAAGAGACGGACACGGAAGTTACCTGGACGGCCGAGGAGAGCTACTTCTTCCGGCTGTCCGCCTACCAGGACAAGCTGCTCGCCCTCTATGAGGCCCAGCCGGAGTTCGGTGCACCGCAGTACCGTTTCAACGAGGTGATCAGCTTCGTCCGGCGCGGGCTGGAGGATCTTTCCATCAGCCGCACCACCTTTGACTGGGGCGTCCCCGTCCCCGGCAACGACAAGCACGTGATGTACGTCTGGGTGGATGCGCTGACGAACTACCTCACCGGCGTCGGCTATCCGGAGCTGGATTCGGAGAAGTTCCGGAAGTTCTGGCCGGCCGATGTGCACATTATCGGCAAGGACATCTCACGCTTCCATGCCATCTACTGGCCGGCCTTCCTGATGAGCGCCGGCCTGGAACTGCCCAAGCGGGTCATGATCCACGGCTTCCTGCACAACAACGGCGTCAAAATGTCGAAGTCGCTGGGCAATGTTGTGGCGCCGGCCGATTTCGTCGCCCAGTACGGCCTGGACCAGGTGCGTTTCTTCTTCCTGCGCGAAGTTCCGTTCGGCGCCGACGGCAGCTACAACCACGAGGCAATCGTGGGCCGTATGAACTCGGACCTCGCCAACAACTTCGGCAACCTCGCCCAGCGTTCCCTGTCCATGGTGGCCAAGAACTGCGGTGCCGCCGTGCCCGTCCCGGGGGAGTTCACGGAGGCGGACAACGCCATCCTGGCCCAGGCCAACGGGCTGCTCGAAACCGCCCGCGCCGCCTTCGAGAAGCAGGAGTTCAGCCGCGCGCTGGAAGCCATTTGGCACGTCCTGGGCGACACGAATGCGTACTTTGCCGAGCAGGCACCCTGGGTGCTGCGGAAGACCGACGTCGAACGCATGAACACCGTGCTCTACGTGACGCTCGAGGTGCTGCGCATCGTGGCGATCCTGGCCCAGCCCGTGATGCCGAACGCCACGGCCAGGCTCCTGGACTCCCTTGGCCAGGCCGAGGGCGGTGCACGGGACTTTGCCGCGATCGCAACGCCGATCGCGGCAGGAACTTCGCTGCCCGCGCCCGCCCCGGTCTTCCCAAAGTACGAGGAACCGGCGGAAGCCTGACACTCCCGTCCGGCAATAAAGGGCAGGTACCGCGGAACTCCGCGGTACCTGCCCCTTCCCGTCGCGGGAGTGGGAGTTATACGGAGGCTAGCCCCGCCACCGGAGAGAGCCGGGCGGCGCGCCGGGCAGGGAATACCGAGGCCAGAAGCCCCGCCACCACGGCCACCGCGAGGACGCCCGCCAGCTGCAGCCAGGGAATGGCAGGTGTGACAACGGCCAGGCTGCCGAGGGCCGACCTGGCTCCCAGCCAGCCGTACAGGCTTCCCAGAACAGCGCCGAGCAGCGCCGCGATGCCCGCCACCAGTGCTGCCTCCAGGGCCAGCATTCCCCGCAGCTGGTTTTTGGTCAGTCCCAGCGCCCGGAGCAGGGAATTCTCCCTGGTCCGCTCCAGGACGGACAAGGACAGGGTGTTAGCCACCCCGATCAGCGCGATCAGCACCGCGACCCCGAGCAGGCCGGTGACCACCAGGAGCAGCACGTCGATGACTTCGTTGAAGGTGACCCGTTCGATGGCTGCGCCGCTGACCGCGCCGCTTGCCACCCCGGTTGCTGTGGCAACAGCGGACTGGATGTCCTTGATCCGGTCTCCGGACAGCTGCCCGCCGTCCGGGGCGTCCGCGAGGCGCAGCCAGACCGCATTGCCTGCTCCGGCGTTGTCTACTCCGGCGTTGTCTGCTCCGGCGTTGCCTGGACCCGTGCCGGACCGCGTGTGGCCCAGGAGGCCGGACTGGTGCGCGGTGTCAGTCGACACCAGTGCCGGAATGTTGCGGGTCCGCAGGACCACGGCTTCCAGGGTCACCGGACCGGCAGCGCCGGTGACTTCGACGCGTCCCGCCCGGGCACCCTCCGGCAGGTAGATCCTGCCGGGCTCCAGGACAAGTGAGGAGTCATGGAGCAGCCGCCCGGCCTCCGCCGCGTCGAGCGCGTAGACGGGATTTTCCACGCCCTGCTGCACCACGCGCCCCGCCACCGGCAGCAGGGCGGCATCCGCAACGCCGTCAACCCGCGCCGCGGCGTCACGCTGGACCACGGTCAACGCGTCTCCAGTGACAGCCATGTCCACGGGGTAGCTCTCGGCGAGGGCGTCGTCGAACGCCTGGCGGGACGTGGCCGCTCCAGTCATCATCAGGGCCACCAGGGTCACGCCAATCAGCAGGGCGGCAGCCGTCACGGAGGTCCTGGCCGGATTGCGGACGGCGTTGAGGGCGGCCAGCTTTCCGGGAACGCCGGCCGGCGCAGCCAGCCGTCCCGCCAAGCCAACCAGCCGGGGCACGAACAGGGTGGCGCAGAGCAAAACTCCGATAAAGGACAGCACGCCGCCGGCGAAGGCTACCACCAGCATCACGCTTGCCGCACCGAAGGCCAGCAGCGGAACGCCCAGTGTGAGGGCAACCAGCCCCAGCACCAGCCGCACCCTGCCACGCCGGTTCCCGATAACGGCATCGTCGGCCGGGCGCAGGGCAGCGAGCGGAGCCACGGCCGTTGCCGCCCTGGCGGGTACCATGGCGGCGGTCACGGTCAGGACAGTGCCCACAGCCAGGCCCGCCACGATGGACGACGGCGGCACGGCCATGGTGGCGAAGGCCATGTCCGGTTGCGTCCCGGCCCAGCCGATCAGGGCGGCCATCAGGCCGACGGCGGCGAGAACCCCCGCCGCGGAGGAGACCAGGCCCACGACCAGGGCTTCGGCGAGGACTGAATTGCGCACCTGCGACCGGGCCGCGCCAAGGCACCGGAGCAGCGCGAGTTCCCGGGTGCGCTGGGCCACCAGCACCGCGAAGGTGTTGGAGACCACCAGGCCGGAAACCAGCAGGGCGATACCCGCGAAAGCGAGCAGGATGATCGTCAGTTCGTCCTGGCCTCCAGTCATCAAGGCGACCTGGGCCGTGACCTGCTCATCAGCCGTCTTGACCTGCGCTCCCGTGCCGGAGCCGGAAAGTGCTGCCAGCGCGCTTTCCTTAGCCGCGGCAGCGTCAGTGCCTCGGGCCAGGGCCAGCTGGATGCTTGCGAAGCCGTCGGCGGCACCTGGACCGGCCCCGGGTGCCTGTCCGGCGGCCAACAGGGCACTGACCGCAGGAGTTCCGGCGAGCAGTTGGGGGAGGGCGGACGCGAAGGGGTCATGGCTGCCGCGGAGGATTCCGGTGACTGTCATCGCCATTGTGCTGCCGCCGTCCGGAGCCCTGAGGCTCAGCGCATCGCCGACATGCAGCCCGTAGCGCCCGGCGGTGGCACTGTCCACCGCGACGCCGTCTGCGTTCCCCGGCAGGGCTCCATCGGCAATCACTGCGGTTTCCAGGGTCTCGGGCGCCAGATTGCGGGCCTGCGCAAACACCTCCTGCCCTCCGGCCGTGAATTCGGCGTACGCCTGCAGCCGGCCGTAGGCTTCAGTGACGCCAGGCACGCCACGTACTGCTGCCAGGGCCGCCTCGTTGAAGGTTCCCCTGTCCGGGGTGGCGATCAGGCCCGCCTTGCTGTAGGCCTCGCCGAGGCTGGCGCCCAGCGACGCGCGGCTGCTGGCACCGACCATCAGGGTGGTGGACAGGAAGGCTACCGACAGCATGACCGCCAGGCCGACGGCGATGAAGCGGCGGCTGTGGGACTGGAATTGGGAGAGGGCAACGCGCAGCATGCTCAGCCTCCCAGCTTGCCGAGCGCGGCGAGGACGGACTCGGCAGTGGGTTCGGTGATCTCGCCCACCAGGTTGCCGTCGCTCATCAGGACCACCCGGTCGGCGTAGCTGGCTGCCACGGGATCGTGGGTGACCATGATGATGGTCTGGCCCATCTCCCGGCTGCTGCGGCGCAGCAGGGCCAGGACCTCGCCGCCGGCGGCCGAATCAAGGTTGCCGGTGGGTTCATCCCCGAAGACGACGTCGGGCCGGGTCAGCAGTGCCCGGGCTACAGCGACCCGTTGTTGCTGGCCGCCGGAAAGTTCGTGCGGCCGGTGCTGGAGCCTGTCCTTGAGGCCGAGAGTGGCCACCACCGTGTCGAACCAGGTGGCATCGACGGCCTTGGTCGCCAGCGCCAGCGGCAACGTGATGTTCTGTTCGGCGGTCAGGGTGGGCACCAGGTTAAAGGCCTGGAAGACGAATCCGATCCGGTCGCGGCGAAGCGCGGTGAGCTGCTTATCGTTCAGGGCCGTGATATCCGTGCCACCCACCAGGATCCGCCCCGAGTCCGCGGTATCCAGGCCGGCGAGGCAATGCATGAGCGTGGACTTTCCGGAGCCGGACGGTCCCATGATCGCGGTGAAACGGCCGGCGTCAAAGTCGACGCTGACGTCGCGCAGGGCGCTGACGCGGGTGGCACCGCGGCCATAGTTTTTGGTGAGGGACAGTGCTTGGACGGCGGGGGAGGAAGTGGCGTTTTCCCTGTTCAAAGCGGGATGTGCATGCACGGAAGTTGTCATGGTTCCACGCTATGGCGGTGCAGCGTGCCCGGGGATCGGCCGACGGGCTGGTCCTGCCTTGAACGGCGTCATACCCTGGTCTGATCCCGTTGCCGCCGGAACTAGCCTCCGGGGGTGACCACCCCGGTCTCGTAGGCGATCACGACCGCCTGGACCCGGTCCCGGGCCCCAAGTTTGGCCAGGATGTGCCCCACGTGGGTCTTCACGGTTGCTTCGGAGACGAACAGGCCCGCCGCGATTTCCGGGTTGGAACGCCCTTGTGCCATGAGCGTGAACACTTCGCGCTCGCGGGCCGTGAGCCGTGCGACCGCCTCGTGGTGTTCGGGACGTTCGTTGCCCTGGGTGCGCAGTAGCGGCGCTACATGGTCCAGCAGACGCCTGGTGGTGGACGGGGCGATGACGGCATCGCCGCGGTGCACGGTGCGGATAGCGTCCAGAAGTTCCTCCGGCGGAGCGTCCTTGAGGAGGAATCCGCTCGCACCAGCCTGGATTGCCGCCAAGGCGTACTCGTCAAGGTCGAACGTTGTCAGGACGACAATGCGAAGACCTGCCCTGACTGATCCGGCAGGAGCGGATGCGGCACGTTCCATGAGCTGGCGGGTGGCTTCGATACCGTCCATTCCGGGCATGCGTACATCCATGAGAACGACGTCCGCAGCCGCGGCGCCGAGGGCCTGGAGTGCTTCAAGTCCGTTGCCGGCTTCGACCACGACGTCGAGGTCCGGCTGGGAATTGATCAGCATGCTGAAGCCTGAGCGAACCAGTTGCTGGTCATCGACCAGCGCCACCCGGATCGGTTCCGTTGCGCTGCGTTCCATCGCCAGTGTCATACTCAGGCCTCGCTGTATGGAAGGAAGGCTGAGACCTGGAAGCCCCCGCCCGCGGCCGGACCGGCCGCCAACGAACCATCGTAAAGGCTGATGCGTTCCCGCATTCCGCGCAGCCCGTTGCCGCCGCCAGCGGTGGAGTCGATGGCAGCGGCGCCTCTGCCGTCGTCGAACACGTCTATCTGCAGCCCCCGCTGCAGCCATCTCACGGAAGTCCGCGCACGGGCCAATGGACCGGCGCGCTTGAGGACGTTGGTGAGCGATTCCTGAAGCACCCGGTATGCCGTGAGTTCGGCACCTGGCGGCAGGGTACGCCGCGGTGTTCCCAGCTGTTCCACGGCCAGGGGCAGTCCTGCGGCACGGAAGCCCAAAAAAAGCTCGTCAAGGTCGGCGAGCCCGGGCAGCGGCCTTGTGGTGGATTCGTCTCCGTGCCGCAGCACCCCCAGCAGGCGACGCATCTCCGCCAGGGACGTCCGGGCCGTTGCCGCGACCGTGGCAAGCGTTTCCGTGGCGACGGCCGGGCTGGCTGCCGCCGCATACCGGGCGCCGTCGGACTGGGTGATGATCACGGAGAGGGAATGGGCCACGATGTCATGCATCTCACGGGCAATGTGCGCACGCTCATCGGCGGCTGCAAGTGCCCGCTCCTGCTGTTGTTCAGTTTCGAGGCGACGGGCCCGGTCGGTGAGGGTCCGGAGTTGCTGCTGGCGCACCCGCGTCAGGTCGCCGAGTGTCCAGCTGAAGAGCACAAGCATCCAAATCAGTACCGTGTAGACCGCGCTGATAGTCAGTCCCAGCACGCCGGTCTCAGCGGTATTGTGGAGGTTTCGCGTGGTCAGCAGCACCCCACCCAGCAGGCCCAGGCCCAATACGGTTCGGCTGGCCCAGGCCGGGCCGTAGGCTGCAACGGCGTAAATGACCAGGGGCACGGCAACCAGTCCGGCCAGCGGCTCAAGTCCCAGGGCCCAGAGCACGATGCAGGCGGCCACCACGGCCGCGCCCGCGCGGACGGCCCGGGTCCTTCGCCAGGCCAGGGGGACCACCATGGCAGAGGACAGGGCAAAGTGCCCCGGCCTGTCGGCGAGCAGATACACCGGACCGCAAAACATCAGGACCGCCAACATAAGGACCAGGTCCACACGAAACGTGTTGGTCCTGAGCCACTGATAGATCTTGTGCCGTCTTTCCACCCGGGAACTCTACGTGGACCGGTCATCTCCGGGCCTCATACCGGAGGGTGATCTTCTCTACCGGGCCAGCCGCCAAGTAGTTAACCGAATCCGATATGAGTACCGGCCACTCGGGTTTCGCCGGGGTACTCACAATAGCCTTTTCCTGTTAGCAAACTGATGATTCGCATCTGGGAGAACCGTCACCTCGATGCCGTCTGTTTGCCTTTTTAATGCGGTCATCGTCGGTGCCGCCGTTCTTCCCGTCGTCTGGTCAGTTTGAAGCAGACAAAGGACGGAGACGGAACAATGAGACGGATCCTGGCCGCTATGGGGGTTACAAGCCTCGCCCTGCTGGGCACCTCGGCCATCGCTTCAGCAAACCCGGCAACGGATGACGGTGGTGGCAAGATCACGATCTGCCATGCCACGGGCTCGGAAAGCAATCCCTACGTGCCCATCACCATTGACCTCAACGGGCTGAACGGCCATGTGGGCCACCAACGCGAAGAGGACATCATTCCCGCCAACAGCGGAAACATCCTGCCCGGCGGACAGAACCTGGACAAGGTGGACTGGTGGAACGCAGGCTGCACCAAGCCTGGCGGAGCCGCTACCCCGACGCCCAAGCCAACGCATGACAATGGCAAGAAGATCACCATCTGCCACGCGACGGGCTCGGAAACCAACCCTTACGTCGTCATTACCATCGCGCTGCAGGGGCTCAACGGACACGCCGGAGACCACCACCAGCACATGGAGGACATCATCCCGCCCAACGACGGCAAGGTGATGCCGGCCGGCCAGAACTGGACCGCTGAGGGACAGGCAACGTGGAACAACGGCTGCGTCCCGACGAAGGTGCCGCCAACCGTGCCCCCGACGAACCCACCGACGAACCCGCCGACAGTACCACCCACGGTCCCGCCGACAGTGCCGCCCGCCGGGGCTGTAGTTCCCGGCCCGAAGGGCGCCGGCGCAGTTGCCGGCGGCCAGGGCGCGGTGGCTGCCAATAACCCTGGTTTCAACGTGCAGACCGCCGTTGGCGGCCAGGAGCCTGATGTTGCTCCCTGGCTTGGGGGGGCCGCGGCAATCCTGCTCGCAGGCGCCGCCGTCGCAGCACGGAGGACCCTGGCCGGCGGAATCCAGGGTAAGCACCTCAAGTAGGACACCGGCGGCCGCAGCTTCGGCGGCGGCCGGCTGAACAGGGCAGGGTGCCGTGCCGCATGCCGGCACGGCACCCGCTCACGAGGTATTCATATGAACGGACCATCCCTGGCAGGCTCCGGCGTCGGGGCCCCTCCGGGCGGAGCTCCGTGCGGCCACCGGTCTGACAGCCGCGTCGCTGCCCGTGCGCGGATACTCTGCGTCCTGGCCATGCTTCCGGGGCTGGTCCTGCCGTCCCTGGCGGCATGCAGCGGACAGCCCCGCCCGGAAGGAGCGGGCCTTCCGGCGGTCCCGGCAGCAACGCCACCGTCACAGGCCCCGCCCGTGCGGCAGGAGACTGGGCCGCCATCGGCAACGGGAACGCCTCCGCCCGTACCGGCTCCGGAGGCCCCGGCGGCGGCACCGCCGGAGCGCCTCGTGTATCCCGCGGCAGGGATCGACGTCGCCGTGTATCCCCTTGATCCCAGCGCCGAGGACCAGGAACGGGAAACCATCATTCCGCCGTCCACCAAGGACGGGTACTGGCTCACCCCCTATGGAGTTCCGGGCGCCGGATCCAGCAACACCACCTATATCGTGGGGCACAGCTGGCAGGACCAGGACGCGCCCTTCAACCACCTCAGCACCCGGGCCACCCCTGGGGACCTGCTGACTGTCAGTACTGCCGCCGGTGACCTGCCGTACCGGGTTGAATCCGTGACCACGTACGAAAAGTCTGGCCTCAAGGACAGTCCCATCTGGGCCGTATCACCGAACACGGTGGTGCTGATCTCCTGTTATACGGACGACCTTTGGGGCACTAACGTGGTCGTGGTCGCGTCGCCCACATTCTGAGACGTCTTGACCAGCATATGGATGCCTTGGCTACCCTGAGATTATGAGCGCATCCTCCATTGATCTGGCAGTCATTCCCGGCGACGGCATCGGCCCCGAAGTTATCGCCGAAGCCGTCAAAGTCCTGGAAAAGGCGGTGGCCGCGGAGGGTGTCGAGCTCAAGCAGACCCATTACAAGCTTGGTGCAGAGCACTGGCTGGCCACAGGGGAAACCCTGCCGGACGAAGTACTGTCGGACCTCCGGACCCGGGACGCCATCCTCTTCGGCGCCGTGGGGGCAGCCCCCGGTGATACCCGCATCCCCTCAGGCATCATCGAGCGCGAGATGCTGCTGAAGCTGCGCTTCAGCCTCGACCACTACGTCAACCTGCGCCCCTCCCGCCTCTACGGAACGGTGGGCAGCCCGCTGGCAAACCCCGGCACCATCGACTTCATCGTCGTGCGCGAAGGGACCGAAGGCCCCTACGTCGGCAACGGCGGCAGCCTCCGCGCCGGCACGCCCCACGAGGTAGCCACCGAAGTCTCGCTGAACACCGCCCACGGTGTGGAGCGCGTGGTCCGTGACGCCTTCCGCCGCGCCAGCGAACGTGAGCGCAAGCACGTCACCCTGGTCCACAAGCACAACGTCCTGGTCTTCGCCGGGCACCTCTGGAAGCGCACCGTCGAAGCCGTTGCCGCCGAATTCCCGGGGGTCACCCACGACTACCTGCACGTGGACGCAGCGACCATCTTTATGGTCACCGACCCGTCCCGGTTCGACGTCATCGTCACGGACAACCTTTTCGGCGACATCCTCACGGACCTCGCCGCGGCCGTCACCGGCGGCATCGGCCTGGCAGCGTCGGGCAACATCAACATGGACCGCACCGCCCCGTCCATGTTCGAACCGGTCCACGGGTCCGCACCGGACATCGCCGGCCAGGGCAAGGCGGACCCCACTGCCGCCATCCTGTCCGCCGCGCTCCTGCTGGACCACCTTGGCTACGCTGCGGCCGCCCGGAAGATCGAAGCCGCTGTGGCCGCCGACGTCGAAAGCCGCGATGGCAGCGCCCGCAGCACCAGCGCCATCGGCGACGCTATCGCCGCGGGCCTCTAGGCGCCGGGGCCTCCTGCATCGGGCGTAAGCTTGTCTCGAATCACCAAATGCCGCCCTCCCGTTCAGCGCTGAGCCCGGGGCGGCCGATCGTGGAGGAACCATGACTCAGACCGCCCATGGCGTCGAATTCACCCGGCAGCCCTCGGCCACCCCGAAGTCTGCTGAAGAGCGTGCAGCCATCCTGGCAAACCCGGGATTCGGCAACTACTTCACCGACCACACCGCCATCGTCGACTACAAAGTGGATGCGGACGGCAACGGCGGCTGGCACGACGCCCGGATCGAAGCGTACGGACCGATCGTGCTTGACCCGTCAGCCGCGGTCTTCCACTACGGCCAGGAAATCTTCGAGGGCCTCAAGGCGTACCGGCACGCGGACGGTTCCGTATGGACCTTCCGGCCCGAGGCCAACGCCGCGCGGCTGAACAAGTCCGCCCGCCGGCTGGCGCTGCCCGAACTTCCCGCAGAATACTTCCTGGGCGCCATCCGCGAACTGGTGGCCGCAGACAAGGAATGGGTTCCCAGCGGCGACGGCGAAGCCCTGTACCTGCGGCCTTTCATGATTGCCACCGAGGCTTTCCTGGGCGTCCGCGCCGCACGCGAGGTCTCCTTCCGGGTGATCGCCTCGCCTGCCGGCAACTACTTCGGCGGCGAGCTGAAGCCGGTCTCCATCTGGATCTCGCGGCAGTACGCCCGCGCAGGCCGCGGCGGCACAGGCGACGCCAAGTGCGGGGGCAATTACGCTGCCTCGCTCATCGCCCAGCAGGAGGCAGAGGCCAACGGCTGCAAGCAGGTCCTGTTCCTTGACCACTTCAACGACGATGCCGTGGAGGAACTCGGCGGCATGAACGTGTTCTTCGTCATGAAGGACGGCTCGCTGGCCACCCCCGCCCTCACCGGCACCATCCTCGAGGGCGTCACCCGGATGTCCGTGATCCAGGTGGCCAAGGACATGGGCCGCGAGGTGTCCGAGCGGAAGATCACCCTTGATGAATGGCGCGACGGCGTTGCCTCCGGCGAAATCACCGAAGTGTTCGCGTGCGGTACCGCGGCAGTGATCACCCCGATCGGCCTGCTCAAGGATGCCACCGAGTTCATCGGTTCCGAGGACGCCAAGGCGGGGGAGACCACCATGGCCATCCGCGAAAAGCTCCTCGGCATCCAGACCGGCACGGTCCCGGACACCCACGGCTGGCTCACCCGCCTGGCCTAGTACTTCAGCTTTCCGCATTACGACGGCGCCTGCCGGACTTCGGTCCCGGCAGGCGCCGTTTGTGCAGCCCGGGAAGCGGCCCGTCCCGGGCTTGCCGGCGAATCAGGACGGTCAGGGCCGTGTTCTGCGAACAAGGCCGGGAGCGCCGCCATGCAAGGATGGGGAGGTGACTCCAGTTTCCGGCCCTGTCCTGCAGCGCAGCTCCGGCCTCAGCCGGTTCATCCTTGCCCCCAACCCGGGGCCGATGAGCCTGGACGGCACCAACTCCTATGTGCTGGGCGCTCCGGGGCAGCCCGCCGCCGTCGTGGTGGACCCGGGTCCCGACGACGAAGGGCACCTTACGGCCCTGGCCCGCGCCGGCCGGGTGGAACTCATCCTGGTGACCCACCGGCATGCGGACCACACCGCGGGATCAGCACGCCTGCACTCCCTGACCGGGGCGCCCGTGCGCGCCGCCCACCCTGCCCACTGCCACGGCGGCGCTGCCGTGCTTGCCGACGGCGAAGCCATCCGCGCTGCCGGAGTGGACATCAAAGTCCTGGCCGCGCCCGGCCACACATCTGATTCGGTCTGCTTCCACCTGCCCGGCGATGGACCCTCCGGGTCGGTGCTTACGGGCGACACCATCCTGGGCCGGGGCACCACCGTGCTGGACTACCCGGACGGGACGCTGGGGGACTACCTCGCCACCCTCGACCGGCTTGAAGCGCTGGGCCCGGCACTTGTCCTGCCGGCGCACGGGCCGGTGCTGCCCTCCCTGGACGGCATCGTCCGCAGCTACCGGCGGCACCGGCAGGAACGGCTGGACCAGATCCGCGCGGCGCTTGACCGGCTGGGCCCGGATGCGTCCGCCGGGGAGGTGGCCGACGCCGTCTATGCCGACGTCGTTCCTTCCGTCCGGCGCGCCGCTGAAATGTCCGTTGCGGCACAGCTCCAGTACCTCAGGCAGGGGCCGGGGCTGCTGTAACGCCGGAGCGGGCATCGCTGCAGCCCCGAGGCTTGCAGCGCCGGGCGGAACGGTAGGGTAGGAACCATGCGTATAGCCAGGTTTGTTGTCGATTCTGATCCCCTTTACGGCGTCGTTGAAGGCGAAGCGGGCAGTGAGGAAATCACTGTCATCCACGGAGACCCGTTCTTCAACGGTGTGGAGCGCACCTCCGTCCGCCACAAGCTGGAGGATGTCCGCCTCCTGGCGCCGATCATTCCGCGCAGCAAGGTGGTCGGGGTGGGACGCAACTTCGTGGAGCACGCCCGCGAACTCGGCAACGAGGTCCCTGCCCAGCCGCTGCTGTTCCTGAAGCCGAACACCGCCGTCGTCGGTCCCAACGATCCTGTTGTCCTGCCCGAGTTCTCCGAGGAAGTCTCCTTCGAAGCCGAACTGTGCGTGGTGATCGGCAGGATCTGCAAGGACGTGCCCGAGGACCGCGTGGACGACGTCATCTTCGGCTACACCTGCGGCAACGACCTCACCGCCCGCGACGTCCAGAAGACCGACCTGCAGTGGACCCGCGCCAAGGGTTTTGACACCTCCGCCCCGCTGGGCCCCTGGATCGAGACCGACCTCGACACCGAAGACCTCCAGATTACGGGCCGCCTGAACGGTGAGGTGCGCCAGGATGGAAGCACCAGCCAGATGATCCGTGGCGTCCGGGAACTGGTGTCCGTGGTGTCGCAGGCGTTCACCCTCCTGCCCGGCGACGTGATCATGACCGGCACCCCGGCCGGCGTCGGCCTGGTCAAGGAAGGCGACCGCTTCGAAGTGGAGATCGAAGGCATCGGGCGTCTTTCCAACCCGATCGTTCGCCGCTGATCCCACCCGCAGGGCAAAGAACCGGGCCCGGCCAAGGCGGTAAAGTTGAAGCCACTATGACTATCGCTTCCTCGTCGCCTGCCGCCTCCATCCCGCCTGTCACTGCCGAGACCCCGGTCCGGGTCCGGTTCTGCCCCTCGCCAACGGGCACCCCGCACGTCGGGCTGATCCGGACCGCCCTCTTCAACTGGGCCTACGCCCGCCACACCAAAGGCACCCTGGTGTTCAGGATCGAGGATACGGATTCGGCGCGGGACAGCGAGGAAAGCTACCACCAGCTGCTGGATGCGCTGAAGTGGCTGGGTATCGACTGGGACGAGGGCGTCGAGGTGGGCGGCCCGCACGAACCGTACCGGCAGTCCCAGCGCAGCGACATCTACCAGGACGTCATCAAGCGCCTGTATGACGGCGGCTTCATTTACGAGTCCTTCTCCACCCCGGAGGAGATCGAGGCGCGCCACCGCGCGGCAGGCCGGGACCCGAAGCTGGGCTACGACGGCTTCGACCGCCACCTGACAGAAGAGCAGCTCGCCCAGTACAAGGCTGAAGGCCGCCAGGCCGTCCTCCGCCTGCGCATGCCGGACGAGGACATCACCTTCACCGACCTGGTCCGCGGCGACATCACCTTCAAGGCAGGATCCGTCCCCGACTTCGCCGTGGTGCGGGCCAACGGCGCGCCCCTGTATACGCTGGTCAACCCCGTCGATGACGCACTGATGGAGATCACGCACGTCCTCCGCGGCGAGGACCTGCTCAGCTCCACGCCGCGGCAGATCGCCCTCTACCGGGCCCTGTACGCCGTTGGGGTGGCCAAGTACATGCCCGAGTTCGGCCACCTGCCCTATGTGATGGGCCAGGGCAACAAGAAGCTCTCCAAACGCGATCCCGAATCCAGCCTCTTCCTGCACCGCGAGCGTGGCTTTATCCGCGAAGGCCTGCTCAACTACCTGTCCCTGCTGGGCTGGTCGCTCAGCGCGGATGAGGACATCTTCACCGTGGAGCAACTGGTGGAGCACTTCGACATCCACGACGTCCTGGCCAACCCCGCCCGCTTCGACCTCAAAAAGGCGGAGGCCATCAACGGCACCCACGTCCGCATGCTGGAGCCCGGGGACTTCCGGGACCGGGTGGTGCACTACCTGCGCGAAGCGGGCCTGGTGGGGGAGATCCTGACCGACCGCGAAGAGGACATCGTCACCGAAGCCGCACCCCTGATCCAGGAGCGCATCACCCTGCTGGGCGAGGCGCCGGACATGCTGTCGTTCCTGTTCAAGGCGGACGACGCCATCGACATTGCCGACGACGCCCGCAAGGGACTGCCGGCCAACCTCACCGAGGTGCTGGACGCCGCCATTGCCGCGCTGGACGCTGTGGAGGACTGGACGGCGGAGAACATCCAGACCGTATTGAAGCAGGCGCTCGTGGAGGACCTGGGCATTAAGCCCCGGCTGGCGTTCGGTCCCGTCCGCACGGCGATTTCCGGCCGCCGCATTTCCCCGCCGCTGTTCGAGTCGATGGTGATCCTGGGCAAGGACGCATCCCTGCGCAGGCTCCAGGCTTTCCGCGGCTGATGACGGTTCCCAGCACAGCGGCAGGCGGAATCCTGCAGACCCCCTTCGGAGCGGTGCGTGGTGTCCTCTTCGATATCGATGACACGCTCGTGGACCTCGAGTATTCGATGACGACGGCGCTCCGCGAGGTCAGCGAACACCTCCTGCCCGGCCTTGACCAGGCCGGGTGGGACCGGTTCGGCCGTATCTTCACCCATGAGACCACCCACTACTACGACCAGTACCTGGCCGGCGAACTGACGTTCAACGAACAGCGCCTGCTCCGGGGCCGGGCCGCGCTGGGCCACTTCGGGGTTGTCCTTGCCGACGGCGAGGAATCACACCAGTGGCTGAGCGCCTATGTGCAAAAGCAGCCGTCCTACGTGAAGCCGTTCCCGGACGTGCTTCCGCTGCTTGATGTCCTTGACCATGCCGGCATCCCGTACGGGGCCGTGAGCAACAACGTCCACGACTACCAGCGGGCGAAGCTGGACGGCGCAGGGCTTGAGCGGGTCACGCACCTGGTCGGAACGGACACGCTCGGCGTGGCGAAGCCGAACCCCGCCATCTACCTGGAGGGTGTGCGCCTGCTGGGCACCCCTGCGGCGGAAACGCTGTACGTGGGGGACAACCGCCTGCTGGATGCCGAAGGTTCCAGCGCGGCCGGTCTTATGGGGGTGTGGCTGAACCGGACAGGAGAGTATGTGCAGGGGTTCGACGGCGGCATGGTGGCGTCCCTGGACCAGCTTGTCAGCTAAGTCACACCGGGCCGATTTGTGCGGGCAGAAAGTCTCGGGTAGAGTATTTTCTCGTGCTGAGGCGCACGGAGCAGGGCGAAGGCCCTGAAGACCGGCCCGAAAGTGCCATTGGGATATGGTGTAATTGGCAACACTACGGTTTCTGGTACCGTCATTCTAGGTTCGAGTCCTGGTATCCCAGCTCTGGTTTGATCGCCGCTCCACGGCCTCAAAACAGGAAAGTTCCAGCCGGTCCGCCGATTTGGAACTAGAGCAAAGTGTGTGAAACAATCACTGAGCTTGACCAGCGGAAACGCTGGAGGAAAGTACACGGCCCCATCGTATAGCGGCCTAGTACGCCGCCCTCTCACGGCGGTAACGCGGGTTCGAATCCCGCTGGGGTCACCAAGGAAATGGTCCCGGGCATCAGCCCGGGACCATTTTTATTTCCCGGTGTTTCTTGGCCCTGTTCACGAATCCGAACTTACAAGGGGCGGACTGGCGAACAGGATCCTGGTCAACGCGTTGGCGTGGACAAGCCGCCGATGTCCCGCGGGCCGCGCGCTGAACTGGCATGATGTTCCTGTGACCTCCCGGAACGAGCACAGTGGCCCCAACCCGCCGGAGCAGACCGCGGCTGCCGTGGCTTTGCTGGAGGACGTGCGGAACTCCCTGGCCGGGCTCTCCCTGCCACTGGAACTTCCCGGTGCCGCGGAAGCCCGCCTCGAGGCCGCCCACGCACTCAGCCAGCTCGACGACTACATCCTCCCGCGGTACCGCAGCCTGGACGCGCCGCTGCTTGCCGTCGTCGGGGGATCCACAGGCGCAGGCAAATCCACCATGGTCAACGCACTGGTGGGGCACCCCGTAACCCGCGCCGGCGCTATCCGTCCCACCACCCGGCAACCCATCCTGCTGCACAATCCCGGCGAGGCGGCATGGTTCGAAGGGCAGCGGGTCCTTCCGGGCCTCAGCCGGATCCACGGGGTGCTGACCGGTGCCGCACCCCGCCCTGGCAGCCCCGTCCGGCCTGACGGCGGAGGGATCCCGTCTTTGGTCCTGCTCGGCGACCCCGCTGTTCCGGCAGGCATCGCGATCCTCGACGCTCCCGACGTCGACTCGATCTCTGACGAGAACCGGCAGCTCGCCGCCCAACTGCTGGCGGCGGCCGATCTCTGGGTCTTCGTCACCACTGCCAACCGCTACGCCGACGCCGTGCCCTGGAAGCTGCTGCTGGACGCCGCGTCGCGGGACATCACGGTGGCCGTGGTCCTGGACCGCGTCCCCGCAGGAGCGGAGGCTGAGGTCAGCGCGGACCTTCGGGGCCTCCTGGACAGGGAAGGCCTGGGCGGCGCGGAGCTGTTCATCATCCCTGAAACCACCCTGGACGCGCATGGCATGCTTCCCGGCGGAACCGTCGAACCGCTGCGCGCGTGGCTGGGGGACCTCGCCGCGGATGCCGCCGGGCGCTCCGACGTCGCCCGGCGCACCCTGCACGGCGCCGTCCGTGCCCTCGGCGGCAAGGTGTCCGGGGTCGCACAGGCGGTGCTGGAGCAGCAGCGCGCCGCCGCCCGCCTGGAAGCGGACGCAGCCACCGCCTACCGCGGCGCTGCGGAGCGGATCCTGGAGGCAACCAGGGACGGCGCGCTCCTGCGCGGCGAAGTGCTGGCACGCTGGCAGGATTTTGTGGGCACCGGCGAGTTCTTCCGGACCCTGGAACAGAATGTCGGCCGGTTCCGCGACCGGCTGGGCGCATTCTTCCGGGGCGAACCTGCACCCGCCGTCCGGGTGGAGGCCGCCATCGAGACGGGGCTGCAGGCCGTCATCCTGGACGAGGCAGCCAACGCCGCCGAGGAGACGGACCGGCGGTGGCGGTCCGATCCCGCAGGGCGCCAGCTTCTGGGGGCGGACGACCTGTCCGGCACGTCCGCGGGCTTCGCCGACCGCTCCGCAGCGGAGATCCGCGCATGGCAGGAAGCGCTGATGGAACTCATCCGCACGGAAGGGCAGGGGAAAAGGACGCAGGCACGGTGGCTGTCATTCGGCGTCAACGGCCTCGGCGCGGCGCTGATGATCGTGGTTTTCTCCATGACCGCCGGATTGACGGGGCTTGAAATCGGCGTGGCAGGCGGCACTGCCGTGGTGGGCCAGCGGCTCCTGGAAGCCGTTTTCGGCGAGGACGCCGTCCGGCGGATGGCTGAAAAGGCGCGTGAGGATCTTGCGGTCCGCTGCCGGCAGCTGCTGGTGGAGGAGCAACAGAGATTCCTTCACCGCCTGCCCGGGTCCGGGGGTACGGCGGACCGCACGCTGGGCATCCACGCCGAATCGCTGACCAGGCTGGCGGGGAACGCGTGAGCCGGCACAGCGGAGCGCGCGAGGCGTCGCGCCTCGACGCCAGGCTGCAGGCGCTGGCCGACGCCCGGGAACTGGGCGAAGGCGTCCTTCCCGATGCGGCGCTCGAGGAGGCGCTCCACGTCCTGGAAAGGGCCAGCTCCCGCCGGTCCCTGTCCGCGGACCACACCGTGGTGGGCTTCTTCGGCGCGACAGGAAGCGGGAAATCCTCCCTTTTCAATGCTGTCAGCGGGGCGGAAATCGCGACGGCGGCCGTCCGGCGCCCCACGACGTCCGAACCCCTTGCGGGGGTCTGGGGAGCGGACGGCAGCGCTCCGCTTCTTGACTGGCTCGAAGTGCGCCACCGGCATCATGCGGCAGCGGTCGACGGCTTCGCGGACGAGGGCACGGGCCTGATCCTGCTGGACCTTCCCGATTTTGATTCCACCCGGGAGGCCAACCGCCAGGTGGTGCAACGGATGGTTGGCCTGGTTGACGTCCTGGTGTGGGTGTTGGACCCGCAGAAATACGCGGACGCGGCCGTGCACCAGGGGTTCCTTGCGCCGCTGGCCTCGCACGGCGCCGTGACCCTGGTGGTGCTCAACCAGGTGGACCGGCTCCCGGAGCGGGACGTGCAGCCGGTGCTGGAGTCCCTTCGCGGAATCCTTGCTGCCGAGGGACTGGGCTCGGTCCGGATCCTGCCGGCGTCGGCGCTGACGGGTGAAGGGATCGATGCGGTTCGGGCTGCAATCCGGAGTGTCGCAGTGCAACGCCGGGCGCAGTCACAGCGACTGGACGCCGACGTCACGGACGCGTCCAGGAAGCTGCAGGAGGTGTCCGGCGACGGGATGGCTGCCGGCGTCCGGAAGCCATCCGTTACGAGGCTGGCGGACGAGCTGGCTGCCGCCGCCAATGTCCCGGTGGTGGTGCGGGCGGTCGCACAGTCATACCGGCTGGAATCCGTCCGGAGGACCGGCTGGCCGGTAACCCGGTGGCTGTCCCGGTTCAGGCCGGATCCATTGCGGCGCCTCAACCTGCGCAGCAGCGCGCCGGCGGAGCTGAACCGGACGTCACTTCCACCTGCCGGGGCGCCGGAACGCGCCCGGACGGACGCGGCCGTGCGGGCGTTCGCCGACGCCGCCAGTGCAGGGGCACCCGGCCCGTGGCGGGCGGCGATCCGCGGAGCTGCGAGGGAGGGGCGGGAACGACTGCCGGATGCCGTCGACCAGGCCATCGCCGGAACGGACCTGGGTGCCAACCGCAAGGCCTGGTGGTGGGGCCTGTTTAACGTCGTGCAATGGCTGGCCCTCGTGACGGTGCTGGGCGGCCTCGGCTGGCTCGGCGTGCTCGCCGGGCTGGACTACCTCCAGCTGCCCGTGCCGGAGGTGCCGCGCGTGGAGGGGTGGCCGCTGCCCACGTTGATGATCGCCCTGGGAGTTGTGCTGGGGGTAGTCCTGGCGATCACCGGACGCTTCATTGCGGCAGGGGCGGCCAGTGCCCGTGCCGCCACGGCGCGGAAGCGGCTCACTGCGGCAGTCGCGTCGGTGGCGCAGGAACTCGTCGTCGAGCCGGTGGAGGTGGAAGTCAGCAGGCATGCGGCTTTCAACGCGGCCCTGCAGAAGGCAACCAGGTAGGCCTGCGTCAGCCCTTGCGGCTGCCGTTTTCCAAAGCGGCCGCAGCGTCACGGACCTTGATCAGCGTCCGCAGGTTCCGGGTTGTGGTGGCGGATTTGAATTTCGCCTTTGCCGAAAGCTTGCTGAAGGGGCTGGCCAGAGTTCCGCCGGCCGGAGCCAGCCACGCCAGGGCTTCAGGTCCCAGCCGCCGCTGCTCCGAACCCTCAAGGGCAGCCCCAGCCGCATCCAGCTCATCCAGGACGGCGGTGTCCGATGACAGCGTGATGTAGGAGTGCGTGGACTTGTCGTCTTCCGGATAGGGGCAGGCCTCAACCAGCTCGGCCATGCGTCCTGCCTCGAGGACCACCACCCAGGCTTCGTAGCCGAACGCGGCGCGGAGGCATTTTTCGCAGTCCCGCTTCACTTCGGCCGCATCCTTGGGGCTGGTGAGGACAACGTTGCCGCTGGCCAGCAGGGTCCTGGTGTCGGCGAACCCGCACGCCTCCAGGGCGTCTTTGAGGTCGGCCATCCTGATAGTGATGCCGCCAACGTTGATGCCCCGGAGGAAAACTGCGTAGCTGCCCATGGGCACAGCCTAGCGCCCGGGCGAAGACGCCCGGCCCTGCAGCCGGTCAGTCGTTGTTCTTGCGCAGGGCCTCGGTCAGGATGCGGCCGGCGTTGCAGACGACCTCGGCGTGCAGCCTGCCGGGCTGGCGGGTCAGCCGCTCGATCGGGCCGGAGATGGACACGGCGGCGATCACGCGGCCGGACGGTCCGCGCACCGGTGCGGAGACGGAGGCGACCCCCGGCTCGCGTTCGCCGAGGCTCTGGCCCCAGCCCCGCCGTCGTACGCCTGCCAGGACGGTGGGGGTGAAACGGGCGGATTGAAGGCCTTCCAGCAGCCGGTCGTGGTCCTCCCAGGCCAGCAGCACCTGCGCCGCGGAGCCGGCTTTCATGGACAGCTGGGTGCCGACCGGAATCGTGTCGCGCAGGCCGATGGGACGTTCGGCGGAGGCGACGCAGACACGCCAGTCACCCTGGCGCCGGAAGATCTGGGCGCTCTCCCCGGTGGCGTCGCGGAGTTGCATCAGTACAGGGCCGGCGGAGGCGATCAGGCGGTCCTCACCCGCAGCCGAGGCAAGCTCTACAAGACGGCTGCCCAGGACGAACCGCCCCTGGATGTCGCGGCTGACAAGCCGGTGGTGGACGAGCGCCAAAGCAAGGCGGTGGACAGTGGGGCGGGCCAGTCCGGTAGCTGCCACGAGCTGGGCCAGCGTGGTGGGTCCGGCCTCGAGGGCATCAAGCACCTGGGCCGCTTTATCAATGACACCGACTCCACTAGAATTGTCCATGTAATGATATTGCCGTCTCAATATCTGAGATGCAAATCTTTCGGCTGGCGCACTGTCGAGCCGTCCTGATTCAGTTGAACCAATCAGCCAAACAGCAGTGAAGGGAGATGGCCATGGCAAAAACATTGGCCGAGAAAGTCTGGGACGCACACGTGGTGCGCAAAGGCGACGGTGACGGCGCCAATGCCCAGCCCGACCTTCTCTTCATCGACCTTCACCTCGTCCACGAGGTCACATCCCCGCAGGCGTTCGAAGGCCTGCGCCTGGCCAGCCGGAAGCTGCGCCGTCCGGACCTGACCATCGCCACGGAGGATCACAACACCCCGACGCTGGACATCGACAAGCCTATCGCCGACCTCACCAGCCGGACGCAGATCCAGACCCTGCGCAACAACTGCGCCGAATTCGGTGTCCGGCTGCACAGCCTGGGCGATGCCGAGCAGGGCATCGTCCACGTGGTCGGCCCCCAGCTGGGCCTCACCCAGCCGGGGATGACCGTGGTATGCGGAGACTCGCACACCTCCACCCACGGCGCCTTCGGGGCCCTCGCGATGGGTATCGGCACCTCCGAGGTGGAACACGTCATGGCCACCCAGACGCTGTCCCTGAAGCCGTTCAAGACCATGGCCGTTAATGTTGAGGGAACGCTGCGCCCGGGTGTGACCGCCAAGGACATCATCCTGGCCGTGATTGCCAAGATCGGCACCGGCGGCGGCCAGGGCTACGTGCTGGAATACCGCGGCTCCGCCATCCGTGCCCTGTCCATGGATGCCCGCATGACCATCTGCAACATGTCCATCGAAGCCGGCGCCCGCGCCGGCATGGTGGCACCGGACGAAACCACCTACGAATACATGAAGGGCCGCCCGCACGCGCCGGAGGGCGCGGACTGGGACGCCGCCGTCGAGTACTGGAACACGCTGAAGACCGACGACGACGCCACCTTCGACGCGCATGTTGACCTCGACGCCGACACGCTGGAGCCGTTCGTCACCTGGGGGACCAACCCCGGCCAGGGCGTGTCTCTGTCCGAGGCTGTTCCCTCGCCGGAGGACTTCGGGGACGAGAACGCCAAGGCGGCCGCCGAGCGCGCCCTGCAGTACATGGGCCTGGAAGCAGGCACGCCGATGAAGGACATCCGCGTGGACACGGTCTTCCTGGGCTCCTGCACCAACTCGCGGATCGAGGACCTCCGCGCCGCCGCTGACATCATCCGCGGCCGTGAAAAGGATCCGCAGGTCCGCATGCTGGTGGTGCCCGGCTCCGCCCGTGTGCGGCTCGAGGCCGAGGCCGAGGGCCTCGACCGGGTCTTCAAGGACTTTGGCGCTGAATGGCGCTTCGCCGGCTGCTCCATGTGCCTGGGAATGAACCCTGACCAACTGGAGCCGGGGGAGCGGTGCGCTTCCACCTCCAACCGCAACTTCGAGGGCCGCCAGGGGAAGGGTGGCCGCACCCACCTGGTCTCGCCGGTGGTGGCAGCAGCCACGGCCGTCCGGGGCACCCTCAGCTCGCCTTCGGACCTCGGTCCGGCTCCCGAATCCGCCGCCATCCGCACCGACGCAGCCTAGGACGCATCATGGAAAAGTTCACCAAGCACACCGGAATCGGCGTTCCGCTGCGCCAAAGCAATGTTGACACGGACCAGATCATCCCCGCCGTGTACCTGAAACGGATCACCCGCACCGGCTTCGAGGACGCGCTGTTCTCGGCATGGCGCAAGGACCCCTCCTTCATCCTCAACCAGGAGCCCTACACGTCCGGATCGGTCCTCGTGGCCGGCCCGGACTTCGGCACCGGATCCTCCCGCGAGCACGCGGTGTGGGCGTTGAAGGACTACGGATTCAAGGCCGTCCTCTCCTCCCGGTTCGCGGACATCTTCCGGGGCAACTCGGGCAAGCAGGGACTGTTGGCCGCCCAGGTGGCGCAGGATGACATTGAGCTGATCTGGAAAGAACTGGAAAACGCTCCCGGCACCGAAGTCACCGTTGACCTTGAGTCCAAGACAGTGGTCTGCGGCAACATTGTGGCGCCGTTCGAGATTGACGACTACACCCGCTGGCGCCTGCTCGAAGGCCTGGACGATATTGGGCTCACCCTGCAGCATGAGGCGGACATCACGGCCTACGAGGCCACCCGGCCTTCCTTCAAGCCCAAAACCCTGCCGGCCAGGCTCTCCTGACCGGACCGCAGCGCCCGTTCTTCCTGCCTGGGCCCCGCCACACCCTGTGGCGGGGCCTTACGTATTTCGGTTCGGTAACACGAACTCATATGCTTGGTTGGAGCCTTTGCAAGGATTTGGGGGCGAGTAATCGTGAGGAAACCGGTATATGAGTAGTGTTCTGACAATCCGCGGCGGCGTCCCGCTTACTGGCCGCGTCACCGTCCGGGGGGCAAAGAATCTGGTCCCCAAGGCGATGGTGGCGGCGTTGCTGGGCAACGAACCGTCGGTGTTGCGGAACGTCCCGGAGATCAAGGACGTGGAGGTGGTCACCTCCCTCCTCCAGCTGCACGGCGTTACGGTCGTGAAGGACCCCGTATCGGGCGACCTGACACTGGACCCGAAGGACGCCAAAACCGCGCCAAGCACGGCCATCGACGCCCACGCGGGCGACTCCCGGATCCCGATCCTCCTGTGCGGTCCACTGATCCACGCGATCGGTGAAGCGTTCATACCCGATCTTGGAGGCTGCAAGATCGGTGACCGCCCCATCGATTACCACCTCGACGTGCTGCGCCAGTTCGGCGCTGTTGTGGAAAAGCGCCCGGGCGGCATCCACATCTCCGCCCCCAAGGGCCTGCACGGCGCCAAGATCTCGCTGCCGTACCCGTCCGTGGGCGCCACGGAGCAGGTGCTGCTCAGTGCCACCCGCGCGGAGGGCATTACCGAACTCACCGGCGCCGCCACCGAGCCGGAGATCATCGACCTGATCGCCGTGCTGCAGAAGATGGGCGCCATCATCAGCGTCCAGACGGACCGCACCATCCGTATTGAGGGCGTCCGCGACCTTGGCGGCTACAACCACCGCGCCCTCTCGGACCGCAACGAGTCGGCGTCGTGGGCCTCAGCTGCCCTGGTTACCCGCGGCGATATTTTCGTCGAAGGCGCCTCGCAGCGGGACATGATGACCTTCCTGAACACCTACCGCAAGGTGGGTGGCGGAATGGACATCGGCGAGGATGGGATCCGGTTCTACCACCCCGGCGGCAAACTCAATCCGCTGGTCCTGGAAACCGACGTGCACCCCGGCTTCATGACCGACTGGCAGCAGCCGCTGGTTGTGGCGCTCACCCAGGCCGAGGGTGTCTCCATCGTCCACGAAACGGTGTACGAAAACCGCTTCGGCTTCACGGACGCCCTGATCCGGATGGGTGCCAGCATCCAGGTGCACCGCGAATGCCTGGGCAGCGTCCCGTGCCGTTTCGGCCAGCGCAATTTCCTGCACTCGGCGGTCATCTCCGGCCCCACGCAGCTCAAGGGAACGGATATCGATGTCCCGGACCTCCGTGGCGGATTCAGCCACCTGATTGCCGCCCTCGCGGCAACGGGAACCTCGCGGGTCACGGGCATCGACATCATCAACCGCGGCTACGAACGGTTCACCGAGAAGCTTGCCGGGCTTGGTGCCGATTTCGACATCACCACGAAGTAACGGGACGGACCGTGAAGGAATCGGCCAAAAGCAGGGCCACATTCGTTTTCATCGCCGGCGTCGTACGGCCCCTGATGAACCTCATGATGGACAAGAAATGGGAGGGCACGGAAAACCTGCCCGCCGGCGGCTTTATCGCCGTTCCCAACCACTGCACCGAAATCGACCCCCTTGTGGTGGGCCACATGCTGTACAACCAGAAGCGTGCGCCGCACTTCCTCGCCAAATCGGGCCTCTTTGACGTGCCCGGGCTTGGCTGGCTGCTGCGGGCCACGAAGCAGGTTCCCGTGGAGCGTTCGACGGCGGGCGCGAACCGCTCGCTGCAGGTTGCCCAGGAGATCGTCGCCGAGGGCGGTGCCATCATCATTTACCCCGAGGGAACGCTGACGCGCGACCCCGACCTCTGGCCCATGAAGGGCCACACCGGCGCTGCCCGGCTCGCCATCGAGGGCGGAATCCCCGTGGTTCCCATCGCGCACTGGGGTGCACACGAGGTGTTTCCGCGCTACGGCAAACGGTTCCACCTGTTCCCCCGGAAGCAGTCCCGCGTCAAGGTCGGGGCGCCCGTGGACCTCTCCGCGTTCTCCGCCCAGCCGCTGGACAAGGCCACCCTGGCCGCCGCGACCGAGGCCATCATGGACGCCATAACCGCGCTGCTGGCCGAACTTCGGGGCGAAGAGCCGCCGGCGGAACGCTGGGATCCGTCCCGGAAGCAGCAGGCAAAGCAAGGCCGGTTCGTTGAGCGCGGACAGCAGGAGCCTCAGCCCGGAAACGGGGCGGACGCTCCGTGACCGCCGGCGCGAACATGTCGGGTTCAGCCCGGACCGTGGCCGTACTCGGCGCCGGATCCTGGGGAACCACGTTTGCGAAGATCCTTGCCGACGCCGCTGACGCGGCCGGAGTCCAGCGGGACATCAGGCTGTGGGGACGGCGTAGCGAGGTGGTCGGGCAGATCAACAGCCTGCACCGCAACGTCCAGTACCTGAAGGACATTGCCTTGCCGCCCAGCATCACGGCATCCACGGATGTCCGGGACGTGCTGCGGGGAGCAGACCTGGTGGTCCTGGCGGTTCCGGCCCAATCATTGCGGCCGCAGCTGCGTGAATGGAAGGGCCTGATCGCTCCGGGGGCCATCGTTGTGTCCTTGATGAAGGGGCTCGAGCTCGAAACCGATGCCCGCATGAGCGAGGTCATCAGCGAGGAGCTTGACCTCCCGGCCGGGCGTATCGCCGTCGTGTCCGGGCCCAACCTTGCGATGGAAATCGCCCGCGAAGAGCCCACGGCCTCCGTGGTGGCGTGCGAGGATTCCGCCGTTGCAGGTTGGCTTGCCCGCAGCTGCACTGCGCCCTACTTCCGGCCCTACACCACCTCCGACGTTGTCGGCGTCGAAATCGGTGGCATCGTTAAGAACGTGATTGCGCTGGCTGTGGGCATCTGCGAAGGAAAGCAGATGGGGGACAACACCAAGGCGTCCGTGATCACCCGGGGCCTGGCCGAAACGTCGCGCCTCGCCCTGGCACTTGGCGGAGAGGCAAAAACCATGGCGGGCCTGGCGGGCCTGGGGGACCTGGTGGCCACCTGCTCGTCGCCGCTTTCGCGGAACCACACCGCGGGCCGGCTGCTGGGCCAGGGGCTCACGCTGGACGAGGTGGGCCTGAAGATGACCCAGACCGCCGAAGGCATCAAGTCTGGCCAGGCCGTGCACCAACTGGCCGGGAAGCTGGGCGTCGAGATGCCCATCACGGCCGCGGTCGTCGCCGTGCTGGCCGGCAAACTGTCCGTTGACCAACTGGGGCCCGTCCTGCTGTCCCGGGAACTGAAACCTGAAGGCGATGACTGACGATGTCCCATGACAACCTGACCGCGGGTAAACCGGCCAAGCCCCGGGTGGCGGTACTTTTCGGCGGCCGCTCCAGTGAACATGCTGTCAGCTGCGTGACCGCTGCGGGCGTCCTCGGCGCAATCAACAAGGACAAGTACGAGGTCATCCCCATTGGGATCGCCAAGTCCGGCCAGTGGGTCCTGGCTTCGGCCGACACCGCCCAGTGGTCCCTCGCCGGGTCGGCATTGCCGGAGGTGAAGCCGTCTGCGGAAACCGTTACCCTGGCCGAAATCGGCGGGGACCACCAGCTGATTGCCGCTGCACCCAACGAGGTGCCGCGGGAACTTGGCACCGTCGACGTGGTTTTCCCCCTGCTGCACGGGCCCTTCGGTGAAGACGGCACCATCCAGGGCCTCCTGGAGCTGTCGGACACCCGCTATGTTGGCGCCGGTGTCCTTGCCTCGGCCGTGGGCATGGACAAGCACTACATGAAGGTGGTCTTCGAGGCTGCCGGGCTTCACGTCGGACCCTACGTCGCCGTCACCGACCGCCAGTGGCGCAAGGACCCCGAAGCCGTCCGCAAGCAGGTGGACCGTCTGGGCTTCCCCGTATTCGTCAAGCCTGCCCGGGCGGGATCGTCCATGGGGATCTCCAAGGTGGACTCGCTCGAGCAGCTCGACGCCGCCATCGAGGAAGCCAGGCTGCATGACCTGAAGCTGGTCATCGAGGCCGGAATCGTGGGCCGCGAAATCGAGTGCGCCGTGCTGGAGGGCAGGGGCACGGACGCTCCACGGACATCGATGCCCGGCGAAATTTCCGTCGCCGGCGGCGGTCACGAGTTCTACGACTTCAACGCCAAATACGTGGAGGACGACGCCGCGGCGCTGAGTTGTCCTGCGGACATCCCCGAAGAAGCCATAGCCCGGGTCCGGGAACTGGCCGCCGCGGCCTTTGATGCCGTCGGCGCCGAGGGCCTGAGCCGTGTCGATTTCTTCTACACGCCCGAGGGCGAGCTCATCATCAACGAGATCAACACCATGCCCGGGTTCACCCCCAAGAGCATGTACCCGCAAATGTGGGCCGCCTCCGGGCTGGGCTATGCGGACCTGATCGATGAACTTATCTACCTCGCCCTGAACCGGCAGACCGGGCTGCGCTGACCCTCCCCACCGGCAGGGTTCCCATCCGGCGCGGGCCCACTATTGGCTCTGCGGCAGGTTCCGGAGTTCCTCCTGGCCTACGCAGCTCCGTGTGGCCGGCACCTTGCCGGCCGCTGACGCCAGGTCGGCCAGCACGGTCGCGGAGCTGATCTTGTCCGGGTCCATCAGGATCTCCGTCGCCGGTTCGCGGCCGTAGGTGGTCAACGTCCACGCCGGGTCGCCTTCCCGGATCACCCAGTCGATCCCGTTCACCGTCACACACCGGTCCGTGGTGGGACCCGGCACGTTGACGCCGCAGCGGAGGATGACCAGCGAGGGGTCGCCCCAGGCGGCCGTCGCCTGGCTGTTGGTCTTCCGGAGCGGCGCGTCCCCGAGGGCGTCCGGGAGTGAGACCATCATGGGCGCGCAGGCAGGATTGGCGGCGTCCTTGGCGGCCGTAACGTCCACGGCGGGGGAACAAGCTGCCAGGGGGATGACTGCGAGGCACCCGATCCACGCCATCCTGAAGGCACGGGCGGGCAGGGAAAGCGTGGGGTGAGGCATGGGTCCATCATCCCGGCTTGCGCCGGGCAAGGCCAATTTCCCCTGCTGGTCCCGCCCAGGCGTGGGGCTGTGTGCCGGCGGTGACCGGGCACCTTCCGATCCCCTTAAGCTGGTTCCATCATGAATAACACCCCCGTTGCCGCACCGTCCCTTGCGCTGGATCCAGAGAAACCGGCAACCCAGCCATTTCGGGCAGGTATTCTCAGGGCTACGGGGGTTGCCGCCGCAGTCGTGCTGATCAGCTTCCTGGCCTGGTTCCGGCTCCCGGAGGTCTCGCGCGGGACACTGTGGGCCGAGGACGCCGCTGTCTTCCTCGCGGAGACAATGTCGATTGGCCCGTGGCAAAGCATCATCGACCCTTACGCGGGCTATCTCCACACCATCCCGAGGACAATTTCCGGCATCGCGTACACGATAGGCCCCATCGGCGCCTACGCCAGCCTGGTCTCTTTCCTCAGCTGCGTGGTGGTTGCGTCGATTTCCGTGGGCACCTACTTCCTGTCCGGGCAACTTTTCCAGCACAGGAGCTACCGCCTGATGGTTGCCCTGATTCCCGTGCTTCTTCCGGTGGGTCCGCTGGAGGTCCTGGGTAACGCGGCGAACCTGCACTGGTACGTGCTGTGGCTCTTCCCCTGGCTGCTGGTCTACAAGCCGCGGACCTGGGCGGGGCAGGCCGGCCTGTTCGTTGCCACACTGGCCGCTGCCACCACGGAAATCATCGTCGGCATGTTCCTGCCGCTGGCTCTATGGACGGCGCTCAGGAAGAGGAACTACGCGGCGCCGGCGGCGCTGGTTGTGGGAATCGGCTTTCAATTCCTGGCCACCATCGCAGACCCCCGGTACGCGGAAACCCCACGGTTGGACTCGATGCAGCCGTTGTCAGTCATCTATGGATTCTTCCTGCAGGCTGTGGGGTCGATCTGGGAGACCAACCCCCGCGCCATGGCTCTGGACATTGTGACTTTCGGCGCCTTCGCAGTGGCTGTCCCGTCCGCCGTTGTCCTGGGCCTGTTGGCCTATGTCCTTCTTGCCGGGCAGCTGCAGTGGAAGGTTGCCGCCGCATATGCGTTTGCCGCGGCCGCAATTTGCTGGGGCGCCGCCACCGTGCTCAATCCCTCGCCGGAATTCGATTTCGCAAGCTTCACCAAGGAAGACTGGCTTTCCAGCTTCACCTTCTTCCGGTATGCGGCCGCGCCCGCCATGTTCCTGCTGGCCCTGGTTCCAATTGCCTGTGCCGTGGCGGAACAACGGGGCGTCATCGCAAGGAACAGGGCACGGTACCTGGCGCCCGTTGTCATGGCTGTCTTTCTCTCCACGAGCTACTTCCAGGCAACACCCGCCCGGCAGACAGGACCGGAATGGACCGCGGGCATCCAGGCCGCCACGGAGAAGTGCTCGGCCGATCCGGCCCTGGTGGAGGCTGTGGTCCCCGTCACTCCCTCCCCGTGGCAGGTGGCTGTTCCCTGCCGGCTGCTCCCGGACCGGTAGCCAAAGCTTCCGGGCCTCCCTTGTCGGTGCCGCGCTGTAGCGTAGTGCCGTGCCTGAAATGCCGATCAACAGCAGCGAACGCATCCGTCCCGGAATGGACACTCCCGGGTCCGCCGCTGCGCCCTCCGCTGCCCCCGACCACCAACCCACCGTCGCCGGGCTGTCCGAAGCCGACCTCCTGGCCAGGATCTTTCCGCGGCTCGCGCTCGGAACCAGCCATTCGGCGGCCACCCTCCTCGGCCCCGGAGACGACGCCGCCGTGGTGGCGGCAGCAGACGGCAGGACAGTCATCAGCATCGACACCCAGGTTGAAGACCAGGACTTCCGCCTGGTGTGGCCCAACGGTTACCGCACCACCGGGTATGACGTGGGCTGGAAGGCGGCAGCGCAAAACCTGAGCGACATCAATGCCATGGGGGCTGCCGCAATTTCCATGGTGGTCAGCCTCACGCTTCCGCCGGAAACGCCCGTCAGTTGGGTGGAAGGACTTGCGGACGGCTTGACGGCCGGCATCCGGGAACTTGGCGCCACCGGCTGTTCGGTGGCTGGCGGGGACCTTGGCCGCGGACGGGAAATTTCCGTTACGGTGGCGGTGCTGGGAACGCTCGACGGCGGCGAGGCGGTCCTGCGCTCAGGTGCACGTCCCGGCGACGTCCTGGCTCTGGCAGGCACGGCAGGGCACGCCGCCGCAGGGCTGGCGCTCCTTGAGTCGGGTGTGCCGGTGGAGCGCCTTACCGCCGGGCAGCGCGCCCTCCTCGACCTGCAATGCAGGCCCCGTCCGCCGCTGTCCGCCGGCCCCGCCGCAAGGGCAGCCGGTGCAACGGCAATGCTGGACGTCTCCGACGGCCTGGTCCGGGACGGGCGCAGGCTCGCGGTGGCAAGCAACGTCGTCGTCCATTTCCACCCGGACTCCCTGGCGCGGCTGGCGGCCGTCCTGCAGCCTGCGGCCGGCCTGCTCGGCACGGACGCGGCGCGCTGGGTGCTGGACGGCGGCGAGGACCACGGGCTTCTGGCCACATTCCCGTCCGGCTTTCCGCTGCCAGCCGGATTCACTGAGATAGGCTCGGTACAAACACCGGGAACCAATGAAGGCCCGGGCGTCAAGATTGCGGGCCGGTCCGCGGACACCGGGGGATGGGATCACTTTGCACACTAAGGTTGCCGCCAACGCGCAAGCGATGAAGAGGTGGTTAAGCAAGGCTGAAACTGCCCTTGGCAACCACAGCGACCGCCTGAACGCCATCAACATCTTTCCGGTGGCTGACGGCGATACCGGGACCAACCTCTACCTGACGGTCCGGGCTGCGGCCCGGTCCCTGGCCGGCAGCAGCGAAGAGCCCGCACAGATGGACGTCGGGACAGTCCTTGCCACAGCCGGGCAGGCCGCCCTCGAAGAAGCAAGGGGCAACTCAGGAACGCTGTTCTCCGTGTTCCTGTGCGCAGCCGCTGAACCGCTCGCCGGCCACACCCGGTTGACGTCCACGTTGCTGGCCGCCGCCCTGAACCGGGCACAGATCCGGGCCTGGTCCGCACTGAGCGACCCCGTGCCGGGCACGATGCTGTCGGTGATGGAAGCAGCCGCCCGCTCCGCCGCCGCAGTCGACGCAGGCCAGAACGGTGACGACAGCAACCACGCCCTGGGGCTGGCGCTGGACGCGGCCGTTGAAGGGGCGCTCGCCGCCGTCATCCAGACCGAGGACCAGCTTGACGCCCTGACCACGGCCCACGTGGTGGACGCCGGCGGTGTCGGCATGCTCCTGATCCTGGACTGCCTCCGCTCGGCGGTCCTGGGTGAGGAACTCCAAAGCGAACTTCTAGACGGCCTCCATGGCTACGACGTCGCGGACCCGCACATCCACGCTGACATGCCGGACGACGACGGCGTGGAAGTCATGTGCACCATCAGCCTTTCACCACTCAACGCCGCGACGCTGCGGCAGCGGCTCGACGAGATCGGCGAGTCCGTCATCATGAGCCAGGTCGGCAGCGGGCCCGACGACGACGGCAATTACCGGTGGCGGGTGCACGTCCACGTCCCTGCGCAGGAACCGGCGATCGGCATCATCCGGTCCCTTGGTGAACCTTCGCACATCAGCATCAGCGAGCTCGCCCTGCCGCGGGACACGGACACGGATGCAGTGAACTCCAGTGGGCATGAACGCTGAACCGGGCCTTCCCCTTGAGCGCCGGATCGGCAAACGTTCCGCCGCTGTCATCGAGAAGCACCTTGGCATCACCACGGTGGAAGGCCTGCTCAACTACTTCCCGCGGAGGTACCTGACCCGCGGTGAATTGACACCCATCAGTGAAATTCCGCGGGATGAGGACGTGACCCTGATCGCCCGGGTGCTGTCCACGAACACCCGCAGCATGCGCGCCCGCAAGGGAACCATCACCGACGTCGTGATTTCGGACGACGACGGCCAGGCCGGGCTTCGGCTGGTGGGTGGCACCGACTACCGGGGAAAAGTGCCCGGTACGCTCAAGATCAGCTTCTTCAACGCCTACCGGGCCAAGTCCGAGCTGCTGCCGGGCCGGCGGGCCCTGTTTTCGGGGAAGGTCACCAGCTTCAAAGGGTCGCTGGGCCTTACCAACCCGGACTACCACGTCCTGGATGAGGACCCGTTCACCACCGGCGGGCAGGACGCCGGCAAGCTTGCCGCCATGCCCATCCCCGTCTATCCCGCCACCGCCAAGCTGCCCAGCTGGAAGATCGAGCAGGTCGTCACGGCACTGCTCGAGACCGCCGACCTCGGCTCCCTGCCTGACCCCGTCCCTGCCGCCATCGCCGAACGGGAGGGATTCCTGCCGCTGGCCCAGGCATACCGGCTGATCCACGCGCCTGAATCGGCCGCCGACTGGAAGCGGGCCCGGGACCGGTTCCGCTACCAGGAAGCGCTGGTGCTCCAGTCAGCACTCGCACGGCGCCGCGCCCAGCTCGCTGCGGAGGAGGCCACCGCCCGCCGGCCTGCCGCTGATGGTGTGCAGGCCGCCTTCGACCGCGGACTTCCGTTCACCCTCACCGACGGCCAGTCCGCGATCGGGAAAACCCTTGCGGCTGAACTTGCCCGGGATACTCCGATGAACCGGCTTCTGCAGGGCGAAGTCGGCTCCGGCAAAACAGTGGTAGCGCTGCGGGCGATGCTGCAGGTTGTTGATGCCGGGGGACAGGCCGCCCTGCTGGCCCCCACCGAAGTCCTGGCCGCCCAGCATTACGACTCGATCCGGCGCACCCTCGGCCCGCTCTCCCGCGACGGGCTGCTGGGCGGCCCCGCCGGGGACGACGGCGCCTCCGTGCAGGTCACCCTGCTGACCGGGTCCATGCCGACGGCGGCGCGCAGGCAAGCCATGCTGGATGCCGCATCGGGAACAGCGGGGATCATTATCGGAACCCATGCCCTGCTCAGCGACAACGTTTCCTTTTACGACCTTGGCCTGATCGTGGTCGACGAACAGCACCGCTTTGGCGTGGAGCAGCGCGACGCGCTTCGCGCGAAGGCCCGGAAACCGCCGCACCTGCTGGTCATGACCGCCACACCCATCCCGCGTACCGTCGCCATGACCGTCTTCGGCGACCTTGAGACATCCACCCTGGACGAACTGCCCCGGGGCAGGGCGCCCATCACCACGCACCTGGTGGGACTGGCCGAGAATCCGGCCTGGGCCGGACGCATCTGGGCGCGCGCCCGCGAAGAGATCGACAACGGCCACCAGGTCTACGTCGTCTGCCCCAAGATCGGCACCGACGACGACGGCGACTTCAGCCCGGGGGAGGCGGAACCGCCGGGCCTGGACACGGAAGAAAACGCACGCGAACTTGCGTCGGTGACAGCCGTCGTCGAGCACCTGCTCGGGGAGCCTTCCCTGTCCGGGGTTCCCCTCGCCCCGCTGCACGGGCGCCAGGACCCGGAGCTGAAGTCGGCCACCATGGCCGGGTTCGTGGGCAACAGCGTCAAGCTGCTCGTTTCCACCACGGTCATCGAGGTGGGCGTGGATGTCCACAACGCAACCCTGATGGTCATCCTTGACGCCGACCGCTTCGGAATTTCCCAGCTCCACCAGCTCCGCGGGCGCGTGGGCCGCGGCGGCTTGCCCGGCACCTGCCTGCTGGTCACAGCCCTCGAACCCGGACACCCCAGCCGCCGCAGGCTGGAGGCCGTGGCGGCGACCACTGACGGATTCATCCTCTCCCAGGAGGACCTGAAGCTGCGCCGCGAAGGCGACATCCTTGGTGCCTCGCAGTCGGGCGGGCGTTCCACCCTGAAACTGCTCCGGGTGCTGGAGCACGAAGACGTCATCGCACGGGCACGGCTGGACGCCCAGGACGTCGTGGGCCGGGACCCCTTGCTGGCAGGCCACCCGTATTTGGCGGAAGCCATCGACCAATACCTCAACCCGGAAAAGGAGGCGTTCCTTGAACGCGGATGACAAGGAAGCCGCAGTACGCGGCGGCGGACACGGGCGGGCCCGATGAGCCGGATCATTGCCGGTGCCGCCGGCGGCACGCCGCTGTCCGCCGTCCCCGGGTCCCTGACCAGGCCCACCACGGACCGCGTCAAGGAGGCGCTGTTCTCCCGGCTGGACGCCTTCGACGTGATCGCGGGCGCGCGTGTGCTGGATCTGTACGCCGGATCCGGTTCCCTGGGGGTGGAGAGCGCCAGCAGGGGCGCGCAGTCCGTGGATCTCGTGGAGTCCGACGCGAAGGCAAGCGCGGTCTGCCAACGGAATGCGGACCTGCTCAACGGGGTCCTGGGCCGTAAGGCGGTCACCGTGCACCGGAGCAAAGTGGAACCTTTCCTGGACCGGGCAGCACCCGCCGCCGCCTGGGACCTGGTCTTCCTCGACCCGCCCTACCCGCTGGACGAGGTGGCGCTCGCTGCAGCGCTCCAGAAGCTGTCAGCCCATCTGGCGCCGGCCGCCGTCGTGGTGGTGGAGCGTTCGTCCCGCTCACCGGAGCCGGAATGGCCCGACAGCCTGGCGCGTTTCGCCGAGAAAAAGTACGGCGAGACCCGGTTGTGGTTTGCCGAGCCCAACGTCCCCGACGCCATCGGCCCGGATGACCTTACCGCGGCGGAGGAAGCGGACGGGCCTGACCGGTAACTCCGGGTGCCCGCGCGCGGCCGGGATGTTCGTGCGCCGGCCGGCAGCCCGTCAGCGGGCGAAAGGGTCCAGGTCCACGCCGGCAAGGACCCTGGCGGGGTGCGGGCCGCGCGCCGCGAGTTCTGCGGACCAGTTGTCCGGCCAGGGCGTCTGCGTACCGGCCAGGACGATGTTGCCCGGGTAGCGGCCCTGGAACATCCCCGCCTCCGCCACGGCGGCAACATCCGCCATCGCCCTCCGCATTGCGGCCACCTGGCTGCGGACCAGTGTCAGGCCCGGCTCGTCCCCGACGTTCACGACCAGCAGGCCCGAGGGCGCCAGTATTTCACGGACCTCGCTGTAGAACTCCGTGCAGGCAATGTGGGCGGGGGCTTCCGGGCCGGAGAAGATATCCAGGATCACGACGTCGAATGCGGCTTCGGGGTCCAGCCCGCCGAGTGCCTCCCGGGCGTCGCCGGTGATGGTGTGCAGGGCCGTCCCCTCCGGAAGCGGCAGCTGCTGGAGGACGAACGCCAGCAGCTCACGCTCCAGCTCCACGGCGTATTGTTCCGATCCCGGCCGGGTCGCCTGAATGTAGCGGGCCAGCGTCAGCGCTCCGGCGCCGAGGTGCAGTGCCTTCACGGGGGCGCCCGCCGGTGCCGCCAGATCCACCAGGTGCCCGATCCGCCGGAGGTATTCATAGAAGATGTCTTCGGGATGGGCAAGGTTTACGTGTGACTGCTGCGCGCCTCCGATGCTCAGCACGTAGGCGCCTTCGGTAAATGCGTCAGGCTCGATCGAGGCGTGCTGGCCCGTGCTCCGCAGGAACCTGGCGGCGCGGCCACCGCCGGCGGCCGGCATCAGAGCCTGCCGCCCAGGGTGGCCAGCCGCGCGGCCGCCTCCTCCAGGACGCCGGTCTTCTTGCAAAAGGCAAAGCGGAGCAGGCTCCGGGTCCGCTCCGCCCCCGCCGGATGGCAGAAGACAGGGACCGGAATAGCGGCGACGCCAACCAGCGCCGGCAACCGCCTGGCGAGGTCCACGGAGTCACTGATGCCCAGCGGGGCAGTATCCACGTTGACGAAGTACGTGCCCTGCGGCTCAAAAACCGTAAAACCGGCGGCACGCAGCCCATCGCTCAGGATGTCCCGTTTACGCTCCAGGTCCGCTGCGATGCCGGCAAAGAAGTCATCCGGCAGCGCCAGTCCCGCCGCGATGGCCGGCTGGAACGGCGTCCCGGAACTGTATGTGAGGAACTGTTTCACCGTCCGGGCGGCCGCCACAAGATCCTCCGGCCCCGACAGCCAGCCGACCTTCCAGCCCGTGAGGGAAAAGGTCTTCCCTGCTGATGAGATGGTGATGGTGCGCTCCGCCGCCCCCGGCAGGGACGCCACAGGGATGTGCCGGACACCGAACGTCAGGTGCTCGTAGACCTCGTCCGTGATGATGATGGCATCATGCCGCCGCGCCAGCTCCACCACTTTTTGCAGCACATGCAGCGGGAAGACGGCGCCGGTCGGGTTGTGGGGGTTATTGAGCAGAACCACCCGGGTCCGCTCATTAAAGGCCGCTTCAAGGGCCGCCATGTCCGGCAGGAATTCCGGTGCCAGCAGCGGCGCCGTTACATGCGTGGCGCCGGAGAGGCCGATCACCGCACCGTAGGAATCGTAGAAGGGCTCCAACGTCAGCACCTCATCGCCGGGGCCTGCGAAAGCGAGCAGGGACGCGGCGATGCCCTCCGTGGCACCGGTGGTGACGATGATTTCGGTCGCAGGGTCGGGCGTCAGCCCGTAGAAGCGCTCCTGGTGGGCGGCGACGGCCTCACGCAGCAGCGGGATGCCCTTGCCCGGGGCGTACTGGTTCGCTCCGGCGGAGATCGCGGCGCGGGCGGCCTCGATAATATCCCGTGGTCCGTCCTCGTCCGGAAACCCCTGGCCAAGGTTGATGGCGCCGGTGTCCACGGCCAGGGCGGTCATCTCCTCGAAGATGGTGACCCCCAGTCCGCCATCGGCCGCCAGCAGGTTGGCCCCCAGTGCCGTTCGCTGCCAGGGCGCTGGAACCGTTGGCGCGGAATGTTCCCGTCGAGGATGCATCCAGCCATGGTATCCCGGGCTTTTTATGGGGTAGGTTCGGAGCATGAGACGAGCTGTCTGCCCAGGATCTTTCGACCCCATCCACAACGGCCATCTCGAAGTCATCGCACGGGCCGCCGGGCTCTTTGATGAAGTCATCGTGGCCATTTCCACCAACTTCGCCAAGAAGTACAGGTTCACCCTGGACGAGCGGCTGGACATGGCACGGGAAACCCTGGCGTCGCTCAAGGGCATTGTGGTTGAGCCGGTGGGGGAGGGGCTGCTGGCCGAGTACTGCCGGCAGCGTGGCGTTTCGGCGATCGTCAAGGGCTTGCGCTCGTCCTCGGACTTCGACTACGAACTGCCCATGGCCACCATGAACCGCCAGCTGAGCGGTGTGGAGACGGTGTTCCTGCCGGCCGAGGCCCACTACATCCACCTGTCCTCCACCCTCATCAAGGAAGTGGCCAGCCTGGGCGGAAGCGTGTCCGATTACGTGCCCCGTTCAGTCCAGCGGCGCATGCTCGCTGGCGAGCCTGCGCAGGATCAGCAGCCGAAGCGGTAGGCTTGTCCGGTACTTCTGAGCTGCCGGTTTTACCGGTTTGAGTCCCCGCGATTCTTCAGGCTAAGATGGTACGTCGGTCATATGTTCAACAGGAGTTCTCATTAAAAGAGATGCTGGTTCGCCCTTGGTGTTCGACGTCAAGGATCTCGGGCGCAGCCCGGGAAGCATGCGGACACTGAAAGAGCATGTACCCGCACCAAGTGATCTTGGTGTGCCGCTCATTGGCGTTCAGGAAGGCTCGGATGTCGAGCTTGACCTGAGGCTTGAGGCCGTACACGAAGGAATTCTGGTTTCAGGAACCGTGCTCACCGAAGTATCAGGTGAGTGCGGCCGATGCCTGGATCCCCTTGCGTATGACCTCGAGGTCAATGTGCAGGAACTTTTCTTCTATGAAGGCGTTGAGCTTTCGGACGAAGAAGATGAAGAAGAGCAACGTCGAGTCGAGCACGATGTAATCGATCTTGAACCGGTGTTGCGGGACGCGGTTGTTACCCAACTGCCGTTCCAGCCGGTGTGCCGGGAAGACTGCCAGGGTCTTTGCTCCGAATGCGGGGTTCGCCTGGAAGACGATCCGGGGCACCACCACGAGGTCCTGGATCCTCGCTGGGCTGCCCTGTCTGATCTGGCTAAGCCTGACCGGCAAAATTGATGTGTACGTGTTTGTCTAGAGAGAAATGAGTTAGCCGTGGCTGTTCCCAAGCGGAAAATGTCTCGCTCGAATACCCGCGCCCGCCGCTCGCAGTGGAAGGCGACCGCCCCCCACCTGGTGAAGACCGTTGAGAACGGCCAGGTTACTTACAGCCTGCCGCACCAGGCGAAGGTCGTTACTGACTCTGCTGGCACCGCGCTGTTCCTTGAGTACAAGGGCCGCAAGGTCGCTGACGTCTAATCGGCCGCTCGGGCTGACCTGATGTCTTCAACTGAAGAGCTTTTGAAGCGTCTCGGTGTCTCTATTGACGCCGGGACGCTTCGTCTTGCGCTTACCCACCGCTCCTATGCCTACGAAAACGGCGGCATCCCCACCAACGAGCGGCTGGAATTCCTGGGCGATTCGATCCTGGGTTTCTCCGTCACCGATGCCCTCTACCGGGACCATCCCGACCTTCCCGAGGGTGACCTGGCCAAACGGCGTTCAGCAGTGGTGAGCACCCGGGCGCTGGCCAACATCGGCCGCAGCCTCGGCATCGGTGAATACATTTACCTCGGCCAGGGCGAAAAGCTCACTGAGGGCAAGAACAAGGCGTCCATCCTTGCCGACACCATGGAGGCGCTGATCGGTGCCACTTACGTGTCCAACGACATCGAGACTGCCCGGCAGCTGGTCATGCGGCTCATCGGGCCGCTGTTGAAGGACGCCGCAGTGCTGGGCGCCGGCACGGACTGGAAGACCAGCATCCAGGAGCTTGCCGCCAGCCGCCAGCTCGGCGCCATCCACTACGCGGTGGACGGCTCGGGTCCGGACCACGCGAGGACCTTCAGGGCTGTCCTCAACATCGGCGGGACCGCTTACGGCAAGGGCACCGGACACTCGAAGAAAGAGGCGGAGCAGGAAGCTGCGGCGGACGCATGGCGTGTCCTCTCCGGGCCGGGTGCCAGCGCGTCCGGTAAGGCCGCCGGCAACGTGGCTGCCAAGTAGCGCCGTGCCTGAACTTCCCGAGGTGGAGGTGGTCCGGCGCGGCCTGGTGAGCTGGGTGCGCGGCCGGACCATCGAGTCTGTCGAGGTGCTGGACCCGCGGTCCATCCGCCGCCACGCCCTCGGAACCGCGGACTTCATCGGCAACCTTGAGGGTGCTGTTGTGTCGGACGTGGTGCGCCGGGGCAAATTCCTGTGGATGCCGCTGCTCGACGCTGCGGCACCGCCAACCGGCAGCCCGGTCCCGGCGGTGGCGCTGATGGCGCACCTCGGGATGAGCGGGCAGTTGCTGATGCAGGACCGGGACGTACCGGACGAGAAGCACCTCAAAGTCCGCTTCCGGCTGAGCCGGCGCGACGGCATGCCCGGGCAGTTGCGGTTCGTGGACCAGCGCATCTTCGGAGGCTTGTTTGTCACCGCCATGGTCCCCACGGACGACGGGGAGCCGGGCGGCCTCGCCGAGTCCCCTTTGCCGCTGATCGCCGAAGAGGCGTCCCACATCGCCCGCGACCCCCTGGACCCGGCCTTCTCCTTCGACCTCTTCTACCGCAGGCTGCGTAAACGCAAAACCGGGCTCAAACGCGCCTTGCTGGACCAGGGGCTCGTTTCCGGCATCGGCAACATCTATGCCGATGAGGCGCTCTGGCGTGCCAGGCTCCATTACGCGCGGCCCACCGACACCCTCCGCAGGGCGGAAGCCGAGAGGGTCCTGCAAAGCGCCCGCGACGTGATGCTCGATGCACTGGCGGCCGGCGGCACCAGCTTCGACTCCCTCTACGTCAACGTCAACGGCGCGTCCGGCTACTTCGACAGGTCCCTCAACGCCTACGGCCGCGAAGGGGAGCCGTGCCGGCGCTGCGCCGCGGCCGGCATCAACGCCCTGATCCGCCGCGAACAGTTCATGAACCGCTCGTCCCACACCTGTCCGGTCTGCCAGCCCCGCCCCCGCAACGGCCGCTGGTAACCCGGATCCCGGTACAGGACAAACCCCCGGTAGAGGACACCCCCGGCACAGTTCAACACAGGACAAGCCGCCCGCGTCCGGGACTTCTGCGCGCAACACAGTAGATTTAGGACAGCGACGCAGCAGCTACAGCCACCAGGAGATCCAAGAGCCTTGCACCTCAAAAGCCTGACCGTCCGGGGGTTCAAGTCCTTTGCCTCTGCCACGACCTTCGACTTCGAACCGGGAGTCACCGCGGTGGTGGGACCCAACGGTTCGGGCAAGTCGAATGTGGTGGACGCACTGGCCTGGGTGATGGGGGAGCAGGGTGCAAAAACGCTGCGCGGCGGCAAGATGGACGACGTCATTTTCGCCGGCACCTCCGGCCGCCCGCCGCTTGGCCGCGCCCAGGTGTCCCTGACCATCGACAACACCGACGGCGCCCTGCCCATCGACTACAGCGAAGTCACCATATCCCGGACCTTGTTCCGCACTGGCGGATCGGAGTACGCCATCAACGGCGCCGGCTGCCGGCTGCTCGACATCCAGGAACTGCTGTCCGATTCGGGCATCGGCCGGGAGATGCACGTCATCGTGGGCCAGGGGCAGTTGGACCGCGTCCTGCACGCCACACCGGAGGACCGGCGGGGCTTTGTCGAGGAAGCCTCCGGCATCCTGAAGCACCGGCGGCGCAAGGAACGCACAGTCCGCAAGCTCGAAGCCATGCAGGCAAACCTGCAGCGGCTCACGGACCTCACCGCGGAGATCCGCCGCCAGCTCACGCCGCTGGGCAAACAGGCAGAGGTCGCCCGGCGGGCCCAGCGGGTCCAGTTCGATGTCCGTGACGCCCGTGCCCGGCTCCTGGCTGACGACCTCGTCCAATTGCGGACCGCCCTGGAGCAGGACGTGGCCGACGAGGCCGCCCTCAAGGCACGGCGCACCGCCGTTGAACAGGACCTGGAAGCCGGGCGCAGGGAGCAGGCAAACCTGGAACAGCTGGCAGCGGAAGCCACCCCCAAACTTAACGCTGCCCGGGACACCTGGTACCAGTTGACCGCCGTCCGGGAACGTTTGCGGTCGCTTGGCTCGCTCGCCCGGGAACGCAGCCGGCTGCTCGGCACCGCGGACTCCGCTCCCGCCTCCGGCCGGGACCCCGAGCAGCTGGAACAGCAAGCCGCCAGGGTACGGGGGGAACTGGCGGAACTGGAACGGACCATCGACGAAGGACGCAGGGGCCTGGAGGCGGCCAGCGCGGCCAAGGCCTCGGCCGAAGCGGCGGCCCGCGAAGAGGACCAGCGGCTCACCGCCGAACTCAGGGCAGCCGCGGACCGGCGCGAGGGCCTGGCCCGGCTGGCAGGACAGGTCGCCGCGGCGAGGTCGAGGGCTGAATCGGCTCAGGCCGAACTGGGACGGCTGCGGGAGTCGCTGACCGCAGCCGCCGGGCGCCGGGCCCGCGCCCAGGAAGAGTTCACCGCGCTGGAAAACCAGGTGGCGGGCGTTGAGGAAGGCGAGGAATCGCTCGACGCCGACTATGAGGCGGCAAGCGCCGCCCTGGACAACGTGCTCACCGAAATTTCAGACCTCAAGGCGGCCCTCAACGAGGGAGTCCGCAAACGCGACGCCCTCGCGGCCCGCCGGGACGCCCTGCGGCTCGGACTTGACCGCAAAGACGGCGCACGGCACGTCCTGCAGGCCGCCGTTCCCGGGGTGCGGGGGAGCGTGGCCGGAGAGCTCACGGTGGAGCCCGGCTTTGAAACGGCCATCGCGGTTGCCCTCGGCGACGCGTCCGAGGCTGTCCTGGTGCAGGATGCCGCCACGGCGGCCAAAGTCCTGCAACTGCTCAAGGAGGACGACGGCGGCCGCGCAGCACTGCTGCTGGCCTCCGCCGCCCGGGAAACGCAGGAAGGGGACGCCGGCGCCCTTCCGGCTGGAGCCCGGTGGGCGGGAGCCCTCCTGCAGGGCGAAGGACCTTCCGCCGCCCTGGCCCGGCACCTGCTCGCCCGCACCGCCGTCGTCCCCGGCATGGACGCCGCCGCCGCCCTCGTGGCCGACCACCCCGGACTGACGGCCATCACCGAAGCGGGCGACGTTTTTACGGCCGTCTCCGTGACGGGCGGTTCCGCCAAGGCACCGTCGCTGCTTGAAGTCCAGGCCGCAGTGGACGACGCCGGCAGGCAGCTTGCCGCTGTCACCGCGGCCATCGAGCAAAACAGGTTCGCCCTGGCCCGGGCCGAGGCCCGGCGGTCGGAAGCACAGGACAAAGCCGACGCCGCCCTCGACAGGCTCCACGAATCCGACGCCCGGCTGGCTGCCGTGGCCGAACGGCTGGGCCACCTGAACTCGGTCCTGCGCAGCGCCGCCGGCGAACGCGACCGGCTTGCAGAGTCCCTGGCCCGGGCGGAGGCAAACGTTGTGGCCGAAGAGGAAGCCCTCCTCGCGGTTGCCGCGCGCCTCGCCGCCGCCCAGGAAGTTCCCCTCGACGAGGAACCGTCCACCCGGCAGCGCGACGCCCTGGCCCAGGCCGCGGCCAACGCCCGGGCCGCCGAAGTGGAGGCACGGCTCTCGCTGCGGAGCGCCGAAGAACAACTTTCGGCCACCAGGAACAGGGTGGCCTCGCTGGAGCGCGCCGCCGCTGCCGAACGGCGCGCCCGCGAGGAAGCGGCCCAACGCGCCCACCGCCGCCGCATCCAGGCCCGCCGGGCAGCGGCGGTCTCAGCGGCCGTGGAACTCGCGCTCCGCCACGTGGACGTCTCCGTCGCGGTGGCAGCCCACGAACGCGACCTGGCCGAAGAAAACCGTGAACTCCGCGACCAGAGTCTGAAGGACATCCGCACGGCCAATGACGCCCTGGCCCGGGAACTCGCGGAGCTCACCGACACCGTGCACCGCGACGAACTCGCCCGGGCCCAGCAGCGGGCACGGATCGAAGCGGTGGAAACGCGTTCAATCGACGAACTGGGAATCACCCCCGATACCCTCGTCAGCGACTTCGGCCCGCACGTGCCGGTCCCGGTCACGGCGGAGGACAGCGGAGACAAGTGGGCCGCCCTGCGCGCCCCCGTGGATGCCAGCGGGGACGTCATCGTCGAGGGCAGGCCGTACGTCCGCGCGGAGCAGGAGAAACGCCTGCGCAAAGCCGAACGCGACCTCGCCGGGCTTGGCAAGGTGAACCCGCTGGCCTTGGAGGAATTCGCGGCGCTGGAGGAACGCCACCAGTTCCTCAGCACCCAGCTTGAGGACCTCAAAGCCAGCCGCAAGGACCTCCTGGACATCATCAAGGAAGTCGATGACCGGGTCCAGCGTGTCTTCACCGAAGCCTTCGAAGACACCCAGGCGCAGTTCGTCCGTGTCTTTGAACGGCTGTTCCCCGGCGGTGAGGGGCGCCTGGTCCTCACGGATCCGGCGGATATGCTCACCACCGGGATCGACGTCGAGGCCCGGCCGGCCGGCAAGAAGATCAAGCGCCTGTCGCTGCTCTCCGGCGGGGAACGGTCGCTGACCGCCGTCGCACTGCTGGTGGCCATCTTCAAGGCCCGCCCGTCACCGTTCTACGTGATGGACGAGGTGGAGGCAGCCCTGGACGACACGAACCTCGGCCGGCTCATCACCATCTTCGAGGAACTCCGGGAATCCAGCCAGCTCATAGTCATCACCCACCAGAAGCGCACCATGGAGGTGGCGGACGCGCTGTACGGCGTGACTATGCGGGGGGACGGCGTGTCCACCGTCATCAGCCAGCGCCTCGGCGCGGAGGTTTAGGCGCCGCCGGCCGGACCGGACCGGCCGCTGCCGGGGCAGGTCACGGGGCCGACGCACTGCCCGGAACCGCCCCTGCGATTATGAGAAGCTAGGGGAGTGAATGACATCCTTCCCATTATTCTGTCCATTGTTGCTGCCCTGGCGGTCATCGGCGGGCTGATTCCTGTCCTGGTGAAGACCCGGCGGAACATCACGCGGTACCCGGGCACACGGGACGCCAACGACCCCGAAGTGAAACCCGGCGGCAGCACCCTCGTCGCTGACCGGCCCGCGGCGGAGACGGACCGGAAGGCACCGGCCGGTGTCGACGTCGAGGACCTCGGCACCACCACCGTCCCGGACGACGCCGCCGGACTGGAAGTCATCCCGGTTGAAACCCCGCTGCCCGTGGCAGGCCGCCTCATGCGCCTGCGGGAACGCCTGGTCCGCTCCAACAACATCATGGGCAAGGGCCTGCTGGCCCTGCTCTCCAGCGACAAGATCGACGAGAACGTCTGGGACGAGGTGGAGGAGACCCTCCTGCTGGCCGACCTCGGCACCGAACCGACCATGCAGCTGGTGGACTCCCTGCGTGAACGTGTCAAGGTACTGGGCACCCGCACCCCGGAGGACGTCAAGAAACTGCTCCGCGAGGAAATGATCAAGCTGGTGGACCCCACCATGGACCGCAGCCTCAACGTCCAGCGGCACGCGGACAAGCCCGCCGTCATGATGGTTGTCGGCGTCAATGGCGTCGGCAAGACCACCACGGTGGGCAAGCTGGCCCGTGTGCTCGTCGCCGAGGACAAGGACGTCCTGCTGGGCGCCGCCGACACTTTCCGCGCCGCCGCCGCCGAACAGCTGGCCACCTGGGGCCAGCGGGTGGGCGTCCCCACCGTCAAGTCCGACATCGACGGTGCCGACCCCGCCTCCGTCGCCTACGAGGCGGTCAAGGCCGGCATCGACCAGGAAGTCGACGTGGTCATGATCGACACCGCCGGCCGGCTCCAGAACAAGGTGGGCCTGATGGACGAGCTGGGCAAGGTCAAGCGCGTAGTGGAGAAGCTGGCCGAAGTGGATGAGGTCCTGCTCGTCCTGGATGCCACCACGGGCCAGAACGGCCTCAACCAGGCCAGGGTCTTCTCCGAGGTCGTCAACATCACCGGCATCGTGCTGACCAAGCTGGACGGCACGGCCAAGGGCGGCATCGTCGTCGCCATCCAGAAGTCCCTCGGCGTTCCGGTGAAACTGATCGGCCTGGGCGAGGGCGCCGACGACCTCGCACCGTTCGAGGCCGAGGGCTTCGTCGACGCGCTGCTGAACTAAGCCCGTGCGCGGCTGAACCAGCGAGTCCCTACTGCGGCCCGCCACGTCTGAGGACGCGGCGGCCCGCAGCGTTTCCCGGGACGCCAGCCACGTACAGGCCGCAGCCAGCAAAATGCCGCCGGTGACGCCGAACGCCCAGCCAAAGCCAAGCTTGTCGGCGAGGACCCCGGCAAGGACCGGCCCAACGATGGCGCCGACGTCGGACGCCATCTGGTAGACCGCCAGCACCTTCCCGCCGGAACGTCCATTGCCGATCACGTCCGCGACGGCGGCCTGCTGCGCGGGCCCGAACAGACCGGACCCGACTCCCGCCAGCGCCGAAGCGGCCAGGAACCACACCAGGTCCTGGGTGAAGCCGATGCCGGCCGTCGCCATCCCGGCCACAACGAGGCCCCACATCATCAGGGGCCTGCGACCAAGGCTGTCCGCCAGCCGCCCGGAGAAGGTGAGCGCGGCGGCATTGCCCGCAGCAAAAACGGCCAGCGCCAGTCCCGCGGCCTCCGGGCCGGAGCCGAAGGCTGCGGCCGCAAACAGGGGAACGGTGGCCATCCGGACACCGAACGTAGCCCACCCGTTGGCGAAACTTGAGAAAAGCGCCGACCTGTACGCCCCCGTCGCGAGGGCTTCACCGAAGCCCATGTCCGGCGCTTTGTGCCCATGGCCGGTGGAGCCGCGGCGCTGGTGGCTTAGCTGGGTCTGCACCACGACGGCGGCCACAACCAGGGCGGCTGCGTAGGCCAGGAAAGGGATCCGGAGTCCCAGTCCCGCCAGGAGGCCGCCCACGATAGGTCCGCACACATTGCCAACAAGGAATGCGGAGGCGTAGGCCCCGGAAACGCGTCCGCGGCTTTCCGGCGGCGCCAGCCTCACCACCAGGGCCATCGAGGCGACAGTGAACATCACGGACCCGGCGCCGCCCAGCCCGCGGAACAGCAGCAACTGCCAGTAGTCCTGGGCGAAGGCACACGCCGCCGTCGACGCCGCCACGATCAGGAGCCCGGACACATAGACAGGCCGCTCACCCAGTTTCCCGATCAGCGTGCCCCCGGCGGGGGCAAAGACCAGCCGCATGAACGCGAAGATCGCCACGATCACTGCCGCTTCGGTGTTGCCGACGCCGAAAGTCGTGGCAAACTGCGGCAATACGGGCGCAACAAGCCCGAATCCAAGCGCAATCAGGAACGCGGCGGCCAGCATCACCTTGATATCGCGGGGAAGCTTGTCCCGCCGGGGCCGGAGGCGCGCCAGAATCCGCGCCGTGGCGCGGCTCACACGGGGTGGTGCTGTCATGGGGTTCGTTCCTTGCGTGGTAGGGCGCCCTGGCCCGGCCAAAGTGGTGAAACACAACCGTAACAAGGCGGATATGCACCATTTACTTCATAGAGGTTGTTGTAACAGGCCGGCAATCTAAATCCTCTGCGGGCGAAACACGCCGCCGACACACTCGTTACAGGACGCAAAAAGGCGTTGGCAGGCGGAGGACTCCGCAAAGAGTAAATGAGAGAGGACGTGCACCATGGAACTTACCGCAGGTCACGTATGGCTCATGGTGGCGGCAGCGCTCGTGCTGTTCATGACACCGGGCCTGGCATTTTTCTACGGCGGCATGACCCGCGCCAAGGCAGCACTGAACATGATGATGATGAGCTTCATCTCCATCGGCATCGTGAGCGTTGTGTGGGTCCTGTGGGGCTACTCCATGACCGGTGGCGACGGTTTCCTGCAGATGGTCGGCAACCCGTTCACCAGCTTTGGCCTTGAGGGAGTCAACACGGCCGACGCGCCTGACGGACTCATCCTCGTCGGCTACGGAGCGACGTTCGCCATCATCACCGTAGCCCTGATCAGCGGCGCAATCGCTGACCGCGCCAAGTTCGGTGCCTGGAGCGTCTTTGTACCGGTATGGGTAACCCTGGTGTACTGCCCGCTGGCCTACATGGTGTGGGGTGGCGGCCTCTTCGGAGAGGAAGGCGCCATCGGCCAGGCGCTCGGCCCGGCCATCGACTTCGCCGGCGGCACCGTGGTCCACATCAACGCCGGTGTGGCGGCCCTGATCCTCGTCCTGATCATTGGCAACCGCAAGGGCTTCGGCAAGGACCCGAACCACCGCCCGCACAACATCCCATTCGTGATGCTCGGTGCCGCCATCCTCTGGTTCGGCTGGTTCGGCTTCAACGGCGGCCTTGCCTCCTCCGCTGAACAGGGCGGCCTCATCTGGGTCAACACCCTCGCCGCTCCCGCCGCCGCAATGCTCGGCTGGCTCATCACGGAGCGTATCCGCGACGGTCACCCCACCTCCCTCGGCGCCGCTTCCGGCGTCGTCGCGGGCCTCGTGGCCATCACCCCGGCCTGCGCCAACGTCAGCCCGGTCGGTGCCCTCGGCCTCGGCCTGGTGGCCGGCATCGCCTCCGCCCTGGCGGTTGGCCTGAAGTTCCGCTGGGGCTTTGACGACTCCCTGGACGTCGTCGGGGTCCACCTCGTCTCCGGCATCATCGGCACGGTTGCCCTGGGCTTCATCGCCCTGCCCGAGGAGGGTGTGGGCGGCGGCCTCTTCTACGGCGGCGGCATGGCCCAAATGTGGGCCCAGCTCGCAGCAGCCGGCATCGCGATCGCCTACTCCGCAGTCCTGACAGCCATCATCGCGCTGGCCATCCACAAGACCATGGGCTTCCGGGTTTCCCAGGAACAGGAAACGGTGGGCGTGGACCTCAGCCTGCACGCCGAGACCGCCTACGAGTTCGGTGTTGGCGGGCACGGCGGAACCTTCCAGCCGCTGCACGACATGATCACCGGCAAGACCCAGCAGGAGCCTGCGGCCCAGCCGGAAGGCCTGCAGAAGACAGAATCAGCAACTGGTAAGGAAAGCGTGGGGGCATGAAACTGATTACTGCCATCGTCAGGCCTGAGAAGCTCGAAGCCATCCGGGAAGGATTGGAAGCCTACGGCGTGCAGGGCCTGACGGTCAGTGCGGCCAGCGGTTACGGCCGGCAGCGCGGCTACACCGAGGTCTACCGCGGCGCCGAGTACAACGTGGATCTCCTCCCGAAGATCCGGGTGGAGGTGCTGGCCACCGACGAGCAGGCGGACGACATCCTGGACGTGATCATCGCCAGCTCCAACACCGGACGCGCCGGCGACGGCAAGGTGTGGACCGTCGATGTGTTCGAGGCCGTACGGGTCCGGACAGGCGAACGGGGAGTCGCCGCCATCTAGGGCACGGCCCCGGCCGCGGGGCTGACAACAGGATGCAGTAATGACGACGGCGGGCGGGCAACCGGAAGGTTTCCCGCCCGCTTCGTTCGTTAATCAGGACGTGTGTGTTCCGTGGCCGCCTGGCCCACCTTCCCGCCGGGGACGGCCTGCCCCGTGCGGGAAGGTGGGCCAGGCGGCAGGCCCGGCCGAACCGGCGTCGTACTCCTCCAGCAGCACGGCGTCCTGCCGCCACGCCCGAAGCACCGGCTCGACGATCCGCCAGCATTCCTCCGCCGTGTCACCCCGTACGGACAACAACGGGTCACCGGCCAGCACGCCCTCGAGGACTTCACCGTACGGAAGGAGTTCCGACGCGCTGAGTTCCGTTTCCAGGGTGGCGCGGCTGAGGCTGAAGATGTCTCCCGGACCGTTGACGTCGAGGTCGAACTGGAGGGTGTCCGGGCCGAAGCCGATCCGCAGCTGGTTGGGGGAGTCCACCCCGGTAAACCCTGAGGGAAGGTGCGGGACCGGCCGGAAGGTGACCACCGCTTCCTTCCGCTTGGCCCCGAGCGCCTTGCCGGAACGCAGGATGAAGGGAACACCCTTCCACCGCCAGTTCTCGATCCCGACCTCGATTTCGGCGAGCGTCTCGGTCCGCCGGTCCGGATCCACGCCCTCTTCGCGGGCATAATCGGGTACCGGTTTCCCGCCCACTGTCCCGGCCGTGTAGCGCGCCCGCCGGGTGGCGGCCGCCATCGGCGCATTGACGCTGCTGGCGCGCAGGACGGCTGAGATGGCGTCCCGGAGGTCGCGCTCGCGGATAGTGGCGGGAGGTTCAATGGCCATCAGCGCCATGATGTGCAGCAGGTGGCTCTGGATCATGTCCCGCAGGGCTCCGGCCGAGTCGTAGTAGCGGGCACGGCCCTCAAGCGCGAGGTCCTCGTCGAAGATGATCTCCACCTTTTCGATGTGGTGGCGGTTCCAGACTGGCTCCAGGAAGTTGTTCGCGAACCGCAGGCCCAGGATGTTCAGGACCGTCGCCTTCCCCAGAAAGTGGTCAACCCGGTGGATGTGGTCCTCGGGAACGAGCCGCACCAGGGTCCGGTTCAGGGAGCGGGCCGATTCCTCACTGGAACCAAAGGGCTTCTCCATCACCAGCCGGGTTCCGGACGGGACGTCCTCCGGCCGCAACGCCTCACAGGCAAGCTGGCTGATCCGCGGCGGAAGCGCGAAGTACACGGCAACGGGCCCCTCGAGGCTGTTCAGCAGCCCGGCGAGGGCGCCGCCTGCCGTGACATCAAGCTGGTGGTAGACGGTCTCCTTCTCCAGCGCCGTGAGCGCCTCACGCCCGTCCGCGCCGGCATCGTCCAAGGCTGCTGCAACTGCTGCGTGCACCCGTTCGCGCCACTGTTCAGGTGTCCAGGGATCGGAGCCGGCCCCGACGAGCCGGAGCCCGGCGGCGCGGCCCCTGGCCAGCAGGCGCCCCAGGCCAGGCAGGAGCAGCCTGCCGGTCAGGTCGCCCGAGGCGCCCAGGATGAGCAGGGTTTTTACAGTTGTTTGGCTCGTCATTTTGCCAGCATGCCACCCCGCGGGCATGACTTGGTACCCTAGAAAGTCGAGTCCCGATCATCCACAGCTTTGATCACCCACAGAAAGAAGTTCACGGCGCGTGTTCAATTCACTCTCTGACCGGTTGACAGCAACCTTCAAGAATCTCCGCGGCAAGGGCCGGCTCACCGAGGCCGACGTCGATGCAACAGTCCGCGAGATCCGCCGCGCCCTTTTGGACGCGGACGTCGCTGTTCCCGTTGTCCGTGAATTCACCGGCCGGGTCCGTGAGCGGGCCCTCGGTGCAGAGGTGTCCGCTGCGCTGAACCCCAGCCAGCAGATCGTCAAGATCGTCAACGAGGAACTCGTCGAGATCCTTGGCGGGGAAACCCGGCGCATCCGCCTTGCCAAGAACGGCCCCACCATCATCATGCTCGCCGGCCTGCAGGGTGCCGGTAAGACCACGCTCGCCGGCAAGCTGTCCAAGTGGCTCAAGTCCCAGGGCCACAGCCCGATGCTTGTCGCCTGCGACCTCCAGCGCCCCAACGCCGTCACCCAGCTGCAGGTGGTGGGCGAACGTGCCAAGGTTCCCGTCTTCGCCCCGCACCCGGGCGCCACCTCCACCGAACTCGACCGGCCTGCCGGCGACCCCGTTGCCGTGGCCCGTGCCGGCGTCGAGGAAGCACGCCAGAAGCTGCACGACGTCGTCATCGTCGACACCGCCGGCCGCCTGGGCGTTGACGCCGACATGATGGAGCAGGCGCGCCAGATCCGCCGCGCCATCGTCCCGAACGAAGTGCTGTTCGTGATCGACTCCATGATCGGCCAGGACGCCGTGAACACGGCGCTTGCCTTCGACGAGGGCGTCAACTTCACCGGCATCGTCCTGTCCAAGCTCGACGGCGACGCGCGCGGCGGCGCCGCGCTTTCCGTCGCGTCGGTCACGGGCAAGCCCGTGATGTTTGCGTCCACCGGCGAGGGCCTGGACGACTTCGAGCTGTTCCACCCGGACCGGATGGCCTCGCGCATCCTGGACATGGGTGACGTCCTGACGCTCATCGAGCAGGCTGAGAAGTCGTGGGACAAGGAAGAAGCCGCCCGGATGGCGAAGAAGTTCGCCGACCAGGAGGACTTCACCCTGGACGACTTCCTCGCCCAGATGCAGCAGATCCGCAACATGGGCTCCATGAAGAAGATGCTCATGATGATGCCGGGCGCCCAGAACATCCGCCAGCAGCTGGAGCAGTTCGACGAGCGTGAAATCGACCGGGTTGAGGCGATTGTCCGCTCCATGACCCCGCACGAGCGCGTCGCCCCCAAGATCATCAACGGCTCCCGCCGGGCCCGCATCGCCAAGGGTTCCGGCGTGCACGTCTCAGAGGTCAACGGCCTGCTGGAACGCTTCGCACAGGCCCAGAAGATGATGAAGAAGATGGCCCAGGGCGGCATGCCGGGGATGCCCGGGATGCCGGGCCTGCCCGGTGCCGGCGGCGGGGCGCGGAAGAACGCCAAGAACGCGCCCAAGAAGAAAGCAAAATCGGGTAACCCGGCCAAAGCCGCCCAGGAACGCAAGGAAGCGGAGGCCCGCCGCGCCAACGCGGCGAAGGCGCTTCCCACGGGTGCCGCTTTCGGCCAGCAGTCCGGCGACTTCGACCCCTCCCAGCTGAACCTGCCCAAGGGTTTCGACAAGTTCCTGGGCAAGTAGCAGTTGCCCAACCGGGTAGCGCCAAGTGTCGTTTTGACGGTCCGAAACGACACTTGGCGCTACTCACTTAAGATGTCGGCACCGTGGAATAGGGTTGGGTCATGGTCAAGCAGCGTGTGGTGTTCGTGCACGGCGCCGGAAGCTTCGGCGCCGCGGCGTGGCCGCGCCAGCACGGCATGGCTTTGTCCTACGATGCCCTGTTCCTGCGCCGGCACGGATACGATCCGGTCGCGGAACCCGTCGAATCGTCGTTCAGCGCGGACACCGCGATTCTGCTGCAGTCCCTTGCCGATGACGGCCGGGGCGCCGCCGGCGGACACATCGTCGCCCATGCGCAGGGCGCCATCCCGGCGATGATGGCCGCCGTCGAACGCCCCGATCTCGTCTACTCCCTGACCCTCGTGGAACCGGCGTGCTTCTCCCTGACGGCCGGGCTGCCCGCCACGGCGGCGCACATCGCGCTGATGCGGCCGCTGCTGGACCTGCGGCACCAGCTGGGCGACGACGACTTCCAACGGGAGTATGTCCGGCGCGTCTACGCCACTGGTCTTCAGGAACCGGCCACAGCGGAGGAAAAACGTTCGGCGCGGCGCCTTCGCCTGCAGGCGCCCTCATGGGAGGCGCCACTGCACATCGTCCCCGGCGTTCCCACCCTGGTCCTGACCGGGGGGTGGGAACCGCTGTACGAGGAGATCGCCGGCTATCTTCGGGAGACCGGTGCCCTGCACCGCGTTGCCGCGGGCGGGCACCGGCCGCACGATTCACCTGAGGGTGACCGGGCCATCCGGCAGTTCATCGCCGAGGCCAGCCGCACCCAACCGGCCCGCGCGTCCTAGCTTCCCGCGGGAACCTTCAGCTCCGGCAGGTAGACCCTGCCGCCGGAGGCCAGGAATTCCTCGCTCTTCTCCCGCATGCCCGACGCCACGCCGGCCAGGGCTGCCTGTGCCTCAGCGGACCCGTATTCGTCCCGGATGTCCTGGCTGATCCGCATCGAGCAGAACTTCGGCCCGCACATGGAGCAGAAGTGGGCCGTCTTTGCGGGCTCGGCAGGCAGCGTCTCGTCGTGGAAGGCCTCGGCTGTCACCGGGTCCAATGAGAGGGCGAACTGGTCACGCCACCGGAACTCGAAGCGGGCCTTGGACAGGGCGTCATCGCGTTCATGGGCCCCGGGATGTCCCTTCGCCAGGTCTGCTGCGTGGGCTGCGATCTTGTACGTGATGACGCCAGTTTTGACGTCATCCTTGTTGGGCAGGCCCAAATGCTCCTTGGGCGTGACATAGCACAGCATCGCGGTGCCGTAACGGGCGATCTCGGTGGCGCCGATGGCGGATGTGATGTGGTCATAGCCGGGTGCCACGTCGGTCACCAGCGGGCCCAGGGTGTAGAAGGGCGCACCCTTGCACAGTTCCTGCTGGCGTTCCACGTTCTCCCGGACAAGGTGGAACGGGATGTGGCCGGGACCTTCCACCATCACCTGGACGTCGTACTCCCACGCCCGCTGCGTCAGCTCCGCCAGTGTGTCCAGCTCAGCAAACTGGGCGGCGTCATTGGCATCGGCCGTGGCGCCGGGCCTCAGCCCGTCGCCGAGCGAGAAGGCCACGTCGTACTTTGCGAAGATCCCGCACAGCTCGTCGAAGTGCGTGTACAGGAAGTTCTCCTGGTGGTGGGCCAGGCACCAGCCGGCCATGATGGACCCGCCCCGCGAGACGATCCCGGTGACACGGTTGGCTGTCAGCGGGACGTACCGCAGCAGGACCCCGGCGTGGATTGTCATGTAGTCCACGCCCTGCTCGCACTGTTCGATGACGGTGTCGCGGAAGATCTCCCAGGTCAGGGCGTTCGCTTCGCCGTTCACCTTTTCCAGCGCCTGGTAGATGGGCACCGTGCCGATGGGGACGGGGGAGTTGCGGATGATCCATTCCCGGGTGGTGTGGATGTCATCGCCGGTGGACAGGTCCATCACCGTGTCGGCGCCCCACTGGGTGGCCCACTGCAGCTTGTCCACCTCTTCGGCGATGGAGCTGGTCACCGCCGAGTTGCCGATGTTGGCGTTGATCTTTACCAGGAACGCCTTGCCGATGATCATCGGCTCGGACTCCGGATGGTTGATGTTGCTGGGGATGATCGCACGGCCCGCCGCCAGTTCGCTGCGCACGAGCTCCACGTCACAGTTCTCACGCAGTGCCACGAAGCGCATTTCCGGGGTGATGATCCCCTGCCGGGCGTAGTGCATCTGCGTCACCGTCCTGCCTTCGACGGCGCGGCGGGGCACCGGCTGGGCGCCCTTCCACTCTGCCGATGCTGCGCCGCGCCGGACGGCCGAGCGCCCGTCATCGAGCAGGTTCCGCTCCCGGCCGCTGTAGGCCTCCGTGTCTCCGCGCTCCATAATCCAGTCCGACCGGAACGGGTTGAGGCCACGGACGGGGTCGCTGCCGGGCCCGGCAGTCCGGTAGGTGCGGAACGGTGCGTTGGCTTCCCCGTTTGGGGAGGGCTCCAGCGAAATTTCCGTCACCGGGACCCGTATCCCCGACTCCGGATCTTCAAGGAAGGCCAGGGAATGCGACTTCAATGACTGGGTGACCGGGACTCCGGACTTTCCGTCGCGCAGGGCTTCTCCGGCCTGGTTTTGGGCAGGGCTCAGCTGTTCTTTTGGTGTACTCAAGGAATACTCACTTCCTTCGCCGGCATTACCCGGACAGGTTCAACGGTCGCAGGCTGCCTCAGCCCGATCTCAGCCCCTGCAGGGGCACCCGTGTGGTCAGCAACGAAGCTACCACACGCCCTGCGGGGACAAGCGCGAAGGGCTTTGTCACATTTCGCGGTGCTAGCCTGACTGGCGAGGAAAAAGGGGTCCGCATGGCAGAAATCATCGAATTCAGCGGCCCGGTCCTGACCGGGCCGGACAGCGAACGGCGGGGCCTGTGGTCCGTCGACGGGAAGTTGACGTTTGCCCGGCCCGGGGAAGCTCCGGGAAGTATCCTCGACGGGTGGGTGCTGCCGGGTCTCGTTGACGCGCACTGCCATATCGGGCTCGGGCCCGGCGGCCCGGTGGACGCCGCCACTGCCGAACGCCAGGCCCGCGCAGACCTCGCCGCGGGCACCTTGCTGGTCCGCGACGCCGGTTCGCCGGTTGACACCCGCTGGATGCAGGGCGGCCGGGACTTTCCGGTGCTGATCCGGGCGGGCCGCCACGTCGCCCGCAGCCGGCGCTACCTCCGCGGCTTCGCCGACGAGGTGGAGCCGGAAAACCTTGTCGAGGCCGTGCGTAAGCAGGCCCGCGACGGCGACGGCTGGGTCAAGGTCGTCGGAGACTGGATCGACCGCGGCGCCGGCGATTTGGCACCTTCGTTTCCCTCCGCCGTCGTCCGTGACGCCGTCCGGGCCGCCCATGACGAAGGCGCCCGGGTGACCGCCCACTGCTTCGCCGAGGACACCCTCGACCAGATGCTGGACGCTGGGATCGACTGCGTCGAACACGCCACCGGACTCCTGCCCCGTCACATTCCGCGGTTCGTGGAGCAGGGTGTGCCCATTGTGCCGACCTTGATCAACATCGCCACCTTCCCTGATATCGCACGGCAGGCCCGGCCCAAGTTTCCGCGCTACGCAGACCATATGATGGCGTTGTGGGAGCGGCGCCTGGAACGGGTAGGGGAGGCGTACCAGGCCGGGGTCACGATCTACGCCGGAACGGATGCCGGCAGTGTCATCCGCCATGGCCGGATCGCGGACGAAATCCTCGCCCTGCATTCGGCGGGGCTGCCTATGCGGGCGGCACTGGACGCCGCCTGCTGGTCCGCGCGCACCTGGCTCGGGGCTGCAGGCCTGCAGGAAGGCGCACGGGCGGACGCCGTGCTGTTCCGGGACGACCCGCGGAAGGTCCCGTCCACCATCACGGAGCCTGCCCACGTCGTGCTCGGGGGGCGCATCATCCGCTGAACCCCAGCGCCGGGAAAATTTCAGGGCCCTTGGAATAAATTGAAGCTTCAAGTAATTTTAACTGTATCAAGGCTGCGACATCCGGCGGCCGTAAGTACAGGGAGCATTCAATGTCAGCAGAAGCCACCAGCCAGGACCTTCTACCTGCGGACCTCACCATGGGCACCGTCATGCTCAAGGTCGGCGACATGAAGGTCATGACCGACTACTACCAGCGCGCGCTCGGCCTCGAGGTTGTGGCCGAGCAGGACGGCGGCCTCTACCTGGGCCGGTTGCAGAAGCCGCTGGTCCACCTGGCTCCCGCGCCGGGACTGAACATCCCCGGCCGTGGCGAAGCCGGACTGTTCCACACCGCGCTGCTCTTCGAGGACCAGGCGTCGCTCGCGGCAACCATCGCCACTGCCGCCCGGTTCGAGCCGCGCTCCTTCACCGGCAGCGCCGACCACCTCGTCAGCGAGGCCTTCTACTTCACGGACCCGGAAGGCAACGGCATCGAGCTGTACTGGGACCGGCCCCGCAGCAACTGGTCCTGGAACGGCACGGACGTTGTCATGGACAGCCTCGCCCTGCCACCGCAGCGGTACCTGGAGCAGCACCTCACGGAAGAATCCTTGCAAGGCCAGCGGGAGACGGCCGCGGGCGTGGGGCACGTCCACCTCCAGGTTGGCGACGTCCAGACGGCGCGCGACTTCTACGTCGGAACACTCGGCTTCGAAAAGACCGCCGGCTGGCACGGGCAGGCACTGTTCGTTTCCGCCGGCCGCTACCACCACCACATGGCCATGAATGTCTGGAACAGCCGGGGGGCAGGGCCCCGGAAAGACACGCTGGGCCTGGGCGAGGTCCTCATCGAGGTTCCTTCGGGTGACGACGTCGGAGCGCTGGCCGACCGCCTCAAGGTGGCCGGTGTGCTCTCCCACCACACGGGTGCGGAACTGCGCTTTGAAGACCCGTGGCGCAACAGCATCCGGGTGGCAGTGCGCTGACCGGGCAGTTCCCGTACTAGGCTGAAACCGAACGTCCGCGCGCGCATCCGCCGCGGGCCGGACGCACTTTCGAGCGAAGAAGGGAACTCCCATGGGCTTCACCGAGGTTTTTGCTGCCACCCATGACGCCGCGCTCAAGCGGGCCGGCCTCCTCGATGAAGGCGGGAGCGCGCCTGATGCGAAGGCTGTCCGGATCCAGGACATCAGTGACTTCGAGGTGGAACAGCTCGGGGACCTCGCCGGCTCCGCCGTTCATGCCGGGGGAGCGGACTACGAGCTCACCATGGTGGATGTGGCGAGCGACTCGCTCCTGGCGGTCCCGCCGGCCATGGTCCGCGCCCTTGCGGACCTGCTCACCTACGAAACTGAAGGTGAGGGTGACATCCTGGACGATGTTGCCGAACAATGGGCAGCCCAGGAGGACATGCCGTTCGGCGCGGACCAGGCGCGCACCTATATCCGGCAGCTGGCCGAACTGGCAGCCGGCATCGATGACTCGGAGCGCACCGGCCTGTACGTCTGGTCCGCGTAAGCGCCCGCACCTGCTTGCGTGCCACTTCCGGGCGCTTGTGCCGCCGCCGGGGGCTGTGCGGGTGTCAAGTCGAAATCGCAGCGCTGATCTGGCACAATAAACAGGTACTCGATCTGCGTGGCCCCTCTCTCCGCGTCCGGATCCTGTCCTTCGAGCCCGCAAGTACGGCCCGCCCCACGGGAGCAGAAAGCCGGGTTCACCCCCTTTTCTGAAACAGGAGTGACCACAAAAGTGGCCGTAAAGATTCGCCTTAAGCGCTTCGGCAAGATGCGCGCACCGTACTACCGCATCGTCGTCGCGGACTCACGCACCAAGCGTGACGGCCGTGCCATCGAGGAAATCGGCAAGTACCACCCCACCGAAGAGCCCTCATACATCGAGGTCGACTCCGAGCGTGCACAGTACTGGCTGTCTGTCGGCGCCCAGCCGTCCGAGCAGGTTGCCGCGATCCTGAAGATCACCGGTGACTGGCAGAAGTTCAAGGGCCTGCCGGGCCAGGAAGGCACCCTCAAGACCAAGTCTGAGAAGGAAGCCTTCGTTGCCCCCGAGAAGGGTTCCGTGATCCTTCCGGAAGCCATCACCAAGAAGGCTGCCAAGTCCGAGGCTCCGGCCGACGCCGAAGCAGAGACCACCGAGGCTGAGTAGGTTGCTGGCAGACGCGCTGGAGCACCTGGTCCGCGGAATCGTTGATTCCCCGGACGATGTCAAGGTCAGCTCGAAGAGCAACCGCCGCGGGGATACCCTCGAGGTGCGCGTTCATCAGGATGACCTCGGACGGGTGATCGGCCGCCAGGGCCGCACGGCCCGCGCACTGCGCACCGTGGTGGCAGCACTGGCCGGTGGCGAAGCGGTAAGGGTCGACGTCGTCGACACCGACCGCCGCCGCTGAGCGCTCGGCAACACCAGTTTTATGCCGGCCCCTCCACCAGATGGTGGAGGGGCCGGTGTCTTTTCCCGACCAACAGCCCAACCCGAACAGAGGAATACATGCAGCTCCAGGTGGCCCGCATTGGAAAGCCCCACGGCATCCGCGGGGAAGTCACGGTACAGGTCCTGACCGACGCTCCTGAGGACCGCTTTGTACCCGGAACCGAGTTCGTGGTTGAACCCGCATCCTCCGGCCCGCTAATAGTAAGCAGCGCCCGGTGGAACAAAGACATCCTCCTGCTCGGTTTCGAAGAAGTGGCCGACCGCAACCGGGCCGAGACCCTGCGCGGGGCCAAGCTCTTTATCGAAACAGCGGACCTGGACGAGGACGACGACGAAGGCTGGTACGAGCATGAGCTCGTTGGCCTCGAAGCGCGCGTAGGCGACACGGTGGTCGGCAAGGTGGCCGCCCTCAACACCGCGCCCGCCCAGGACCTGCTGATGGTCACCACCCCGGACGGAGAAGAAATCCTGATCCCCTTTGTGGAACAGATCGTGCCCGAGGTGAACATCGCGGAGGGGTACATCCTCCTCACGCCGCCGGACGGCCTTTTTGAACTGAACGCCGACGACTCCGACCAGTCACGTCCGGAAGGCACCCGCTGATGCGGATCGACGTCGTCAGCATCTTCCCGGAATACCTGGCGCCCCTGGAACTGTCGCTCATCGGCAAGGCCCGGCAGGACGGGATCCTGGACCTGCATGTCCACGACCTCCGCAGTTTCACCACCGACAAGCACCGCTCCGTGGACGACACACCGTACGGCGGCGGTGCAGGCATGGTCATGAAGCCGGAACCGTGGGCGCAGGCACTGACCGCCGTGGCCGGCGCCGCGCCCGGCGGCGCACGCAAACCGGTCCTGATCGTCCCGTCGCCGGCGGGGGAGCGGTTCACCCAGAAAATGGCGTACGGGCTCGCTGAGGAAAAGCACCTTGCTTTTGCCTGCGGCCGCTATGAGGGCATCGACGAGCGCGTGATCGAATGGTCGCGCGACCACTTTGATGTGCGGCCCGTCAGCCTTGGGGACTACGTCCTTAACGGCGGTGAAGTGGCCGTCCTGGCCATGGTGGAAGCAATCGGCCGGCTGCTGCCCGGAGTTGTGGGGAATCCGGAGTCCCTCGTGGAGGAATCCCACTCCGACGGGCTCCTTGAGTACCCCGTCTACACCAAGCCCGCCGTCTGGCGCGACCGGGAAGTCCCCTCCGTCCTGCTCAGCGGCAACCACGGCAAAATTGCCCAGTGGCGGCGGCACGAGCAGTACCGGCGGACTGCATCGCGCCGGCCGGACCTCCTTGAAGGGTTCGACGCCGGCACGCTGCCCCGTGCCGACCGCGCCGCGCTGCAGGACCTGGGCTACGACGTCGTGGACGGCAGGCTCCTCCGGCGTGCGGATCCCGCACCCGACGCACAGGGCTGACGCGGCCGCCATTCCGCGCCCTGGCCAATTGGCCGTAACCGCCCTGCTGTGGCAAAATTAGACCTTGTGTCTGCTGGGTCCGCGCCTGCCACAGGGGGAGTGAAACCAACAGCCTGACAACCGGCCCGCCAACAATCGGGGTGGCCGGACCACTTAGCTTTCGGCAGCAATTTCCGGCGCGCTTGCGCAAAGGCTTTTGCTGCCGTGACCCAAAGTGAATGACCTGTGGCGTTCACCAGGAGTGCAATCATGCATATTCTCGATTCCGTAGACGCAGCCTCGCTGCGCACCGATGTTCCCGAGTTCCGCGCGGGCGACACCCTCAAGGTCCACGTGAACATCATCGAAGGCAAGAACTCCCGCGTCCAGGTGTTCCAGGGTTTCGTCCTGGGCCGCCAGGGTGATGGCGTCCGCGAGACCTTCACGGTCCGAAAGGTCTCCTTCGGCGTCGGTGTTGAGCGTACCTTCCCGGTACACTCCCCGATCATCGAAAAGATCGAAGTTGTCACCAAGGGCGACGTTCGCCGCGCCAAGCTTTACTACATGCGTGCACTGCGCGGTAAGGCAGCCAAGATCAAGGAAAAGCGCGACTTCACCGCCGCCAAGTAAGTCCCGCACGGACGTACTAAGGCTGGGCCGCAGCCGTATCCGGCCAACGCCGGAGCCAACAAGCACCAGCGCCAGGATATGGACCATGGACCAGACAAAACGCCAGCCCGCCACAACGGGCTGGCGTTTTGCGTTCCTGGCCCTTCTCCTGGCGGTCGCCGTCAGCGGCCTGGTCCGGTCAATGTGGATCGACGTCTACTTCATCCCGTCCGAGTCCATGGAACCGCTCCTGGAAGGCGGGGACCGCATCCTCGTGTCCCGCACCGACTTCCACGCTGAACCCCTGCGGCGCGGCGACCTCGTGGTCTTCGATGGCCGTGGAACCTTCGCACCGCTCAGCAGCGGCAAGGGACCACTGGCGGACGCCGCCTCGGGTGTCACCCAGTGGCTCGGCCTCACCGGCAGTGACACCACCTACGTAAAACGGGTCATCGGACTTCCCGGCGATACCGTGGTCTGCTGCGATGCAGCGGGAAAGATCACGGTCAACGCAGTGGCGTTGGACGAGCCATACATTTTCGACGGCGATGCTCCCAGCAACCTTAAGTTCACGGCGGTTGTCCCGGAAGGACGGTTGTGGCTCATGGGCGACCACCGCTCGCTTTCCGCCGACTCCCGCAGCCTGCTTGGTGCGCCGGGTGGCGGGATGGTCCCCGTGGACAGGGTGGTTGGCAGGCCCGTCCAGATCATCTGGCCGCTTGATAGATTTGCTCCAGTACCACGGCCTCCGGCCGCGGAACCGACCACAGAGAACGGACAGTAGATGCCCGAGAACAACGCGAGGCTGCCCGAACCGCGCCACGACGGCGCTTCGGACACTCCGGCCCCGCCTGCTCCCGCAGACGCCGGGCCCCCGGCGGCCAGCCCCGCCTCCGCGCCTGTGGAGAGCCGCGCCGCTGCGAAGGCCAAAGACAAGCCTTCCGGCAGCCCGGTCCTGGCATGGCTCAAGGAGGTCGCCACGGTGGTGGTTATCGCCGTCGTGCTGTCCTTCCTGATCAAGACGTTCCTGTTCCGTGCGTTTTTCATCCCGTCTGAATCGATGGTGAACACCCTCGACGTCGACGACCGCATCTTCGTCAACCTCCTGGTGCCGGAGCCCTTCTCGCTCAGCCGCGGCGACATCGTGGTGTTCCGTGACACCAAGGGCTGGCTGCCGCCCGTCGAGGAGAAGGCCCAGGGGCCATTCACCTGGGTGCAGGACGGCCTGACCTTCGTCGGACTGCTCCCCGACAACTCGGAACAGCACCTCGTCAAGCGGATCATCGGGCTGCCCGGCGACCATGTCGTTTGCTGCGACGCCGGCGGTAAACTGACCATCAACGGAACCGCCATCGACGAAAGCTACGTCAACCCGGCAGAAGTTCCCCAGATCCGGAATTTTGACGTCGTCGTCCCCGAAGGGAAGGTGTGGGTGATGGGCGACAACCGGAACCACTCGGCCGACTCCCGGGCCCACATGGACGCCGACGGCGGCTTCATCGACCTCAGGGACCTTGAGGGCAAGGCAGCAGTCATCGCGTGGCCGCTGAACCGGATCACCACGCTCGACAACCATCCGGACGTTTTCCGGAACGTCCCGGCGGCCTCCTGACCATGTCACCCGCCGTCAAGGCCGGCCCCGCAAAGGCGGCTCCGGCACGCACCTCCTCCGGTTCCACGAAAGCAGCCGGCGTCCGCGCAAAAGCGCCCACGCTGCGGCATGAGCGGACCTTCAAGGCGCAGGGCGTGCGTTACCTCGCCGGGGTGGACGAAGTAGGCCGCGGCGCCCTCGCCGGACCGGTCAGCGTCGGCATCGCCGTCGTGGACCTTGAACGCCAGAAACCGCTGGCCGGAGTCCGGGACAGCAAACTCCTTGCCCCGGCCGAACGCGAACGCCTGGAGCCGCTTGTCCGCCGGTGGAGCGTGGCAGCCGCCGTCGGGCACGCCACCGCCCAGGAAATCGACGCCATCGGCATCATCGCCGCGCTGCGCCTGGCCGGTTCCCGGGCCTGGCATGACGTCCTCGCCGCCGGGGTGACCCCGGAGCTGGTGCTCCTCGACGGCAACCACAACTGGCTCTCTCCCGCCGATCAGTTGTCGCTGTTTGACCCGCCGGCACTGGAAATCACCTGTGATGCCCCCGTGCACACCAGGATCAAGGCAGACATGCAATGCCTGAGCGTGGCAGCTGCCAGCGTTATCGCCAAAGTGGAGCGGGACCGGACCATGCGCGAACTGCACGCCGAGTACCCCGCCTTCGGCTGGGACGTCAACAAGGGATACGCCACCGCCGCACACCGTGACATGCTTCGGGCAGAAGGGCCCACCCCCTACCACCGTGTCAGCTGGCGCCTGCTGGGCGGGGAGCTGCTGGACGGGGCAGAACTCGAAGCGGCGGAGCCGGGCGAAGTGCCCGGGAGCGAGGAGCCTGCCGGCGTGGGAGACTCTGCGGCAATCTGACACCAGATGCCTTCCGGCTCCCGGGGCGGGGGAGATGGTGCAAGATGGAAGCATGAGTGCTGAAGATCTTGAAAACTATGAAACCGACATGGAGCTCCAGCTCTACCGCGAATACCGGGACGTCGTCGGGCTCTTCAGCTACGTTGTCGAGACTGAACGGCGCTTCTACCTGGCCAACCATGTCGACCTGCAGGCCCGCAGTGCAGACGGTGAAGTCTACTTCGACCTGACGCTGCAGGACGCCTGGGTGTGGGACGTTTACCGCTCCGCCCGGTTCGTCAAGAGCGTCCGTGTCCTCACCTTCAAGGACGTGAACGTGGAAGAACTTCCACGTAGCGAGGAACTCGCCGTACCCAAGGATGTCGACCTGGGCAACTAGCCCGGACAATTCCCGGGCGCGCAGGCGCCACTTGTCCTGCACACCGGCACTGAACTCACATAAGGATTCGTGTCCCTGTCCTCCGCAACCGCCTGGCCGCAGGCTGGTTGCGGAGGTACCACATGAAATCCAAAGACCTGTTGGGCCGGCACGGCGAGGACGTCGCCGCCGGTTACCTTGAAACCCTCGGCATGCTGGTGGTGGAGCGCAACTGGCGCTGTCCCGGGGGCGAAATCGACATCATCGCCCTCGACGGAGACACCTTGGTCATAGCCGAGGTGAAGACCCGGCGCTCACTTGACTACGGACACCCTTTCGAAGCCGTGGGGGCGGACAAGCTCGCCCGGCTTCACAGGCTCGGCGCGGCTTGGTGCCGCGACAGGGAGTTGCGGATGCCGCTGCGCCGGGTGGACGTGGTGGCCGTCGTGGACGACGGAAGCGGCCATCCGCTCGTGGAACACCTCAAGGGGGTGGGGTGAATGGGGCTCGGCCGCACATACTCCATCGCGCTGGTAGGGCTGAACGGCTACATGGTGGAAGTCGAGGCCGACATCGGCCAGACCCTCCCGGCGTTCGTGATCCTGGGACTGCCCGATGCCTCTCTGAATGAGGCAAAAGAAAGGATCAGGTCCGCAGCAAAGAATTCCGGCATTCCCCTGAGCCGGCGGAAGATCACCGCCAACCTCATTCCGGCCTCTTTGCCCAAGCGCGGATCCGGGTTCGACCTCGCCGTCACCATGGCCGTGCTCCGCGCAGCCAACGATATCCGGCCCACCGGAAAAACGGTCTTCATTGCCGAACTCGGGCTGGACGGCAGGCTTCGCCCGGTCCGCGGCATCCTCCCGGCTGTCATGGCCTCGGTCCAGGCGGGCTACCCGGACATTGTCGTGGCGCAGTCCAATCTGGCCGAGGCCGCCCTGGTTCCCGGCGCCAGGGCCCGTGGCTACCGGACCCTGGCCCGGCTGGCGTTGGACTTCGGTGCCGATCCCCAGGAACTTGTGCTCGATTTCGAACCCGACGACCCCGGTGAGCCCGAAGATGCGGCTTTCGAGGCCTCCCTCTGCCCTGATATGTCGGATGTTTCCGGGCAGGGAGAGGCCCGGCGCGCACTGGAAGTGGCAGCTGCCGGCGCCCACCACCTCCTGCTGACCGGACCGCCCGGGGCCGGCAAGACCATGCTGGCCGAACGTCTCCCCGGGCTGCTGCCGGACCTCGGCGACCAGGAATCCATGGAAGTCACGGCGATCCACTCACTGTGCGGGCTGCCGTCGTCGTCCGTGCAACTCCTGCGCCGGCCGCCCTTCGAGAATCCCCACCACTCCGCCACGGCAGCGGCCATCATCGGCGGGGGATCGGGCCTGCCCCGCCCCGGCGCGGCGTCCCGGGCGCACCGCGGCGTCCTGTTCCTGGACGAGGCGCCCGAATACGAGCGCCGGGTCCTCGACGCCCTCCGGCAGCCCTTGGAAAGCGGAGAACTTGTGATCCACCGGTCAGCAGGCACCGCAGCGTACCCGGCGCGGTTCCAGCTCGTGCTGGCGGCAAATCCCTGCCCCTGCGGCAAGGCCTCCGGCAAAGGGCTCGAGTGCACTTGCACGCCGGTGATGCGGAGGCGCTACCTCGCGAGGATGTCCGGGCCGTTGCTGGACCGGGTGGATATCCAACTGGAGGTTGAGCGGGTCTCCCTCGCGGAGTTCGGGCAGGCCGGCGCCGGGGAAGACACCACCGCGGTTGCCCGGCGAGTCGGTGAAGCCCGGGCCCGGCAGCTTGAGCGGCTGAAGCCTTTCAGCCTCGAAACCAACTCCCAGGTGCCTGGCCGGATCCTCCGCGGCGATCTGCGGCTGGAACCTTCGGCCACCCGCATCCTCGACCGCTCCCTGGAACGTGGTGTGCTCACGGCGCGCGGGTATGACCGCGTGCTCCGCCTGGCCTGGACGCTGGCAGACCTGGGGTACCGGGAGAGGCCGGACAGCGACGACATCGGGCAGGCCCTGGGCCTGCGGCAGGCCGCGGCGGTGGCGGCATGAAGGAAGCTTCGTTGGATACAGAACGGCTGGCACGCGCGGCACTGTCCCGGCTGATGGAACCCCAGGACGCGGCAGGCCTGGCACTGGTGCAGGCAGTGGGAGCCGTGGACGCCCTCGGAATCGCGACGGGGGAAGTGTCAGCGGGCCCCGAGCTGGAACGGGAAATCACCCTCCTCCTCTCGGACAACGGTCCTGCAACCGGGTGGGCCGGGATGGCCGCCGCGCTCAGGCGCTGGCAGCCACGGATCCCCGACCTCGCACCCGAACGCGACCTCGCCACCATGGCACGGCTGGGCGGCAGGCTCATCATCCCGTCGGACGACCTGTGGCCCCGGCAGCTGGCAGACCTCGGAATCCAGGAACCCATCTGCCTGTGGTGGCGCGGACAGGAACAACCCTTGCCCCGGGCAGATCTGTGTATCGCCCTGGTCGGTTCCCGGGACAGCACCAGCTACGGTGCCTCAGTCACCGGCGACGTGGCCTATTCGCTGGCACAACGGGGATTCACCATCGTCTCGGGCGGTGCCTACGGGATAGATGCCCATGCCCACCGGGCAGCCCTGGCCGGAGGTTCCGGTCCCATGCCTACAATCGCGGTCATGGCAGGGGGTGTGGACCGCTTCTATCCGTCGGGCAATGAAGACCTCCTCCGGGCCGTAGCCAACCAGGGTGCAGTACTTGCCGAAGTACCGCCGGGGTCCGCCCCGACGCGGTACCGGTTCCTGCAACGGAACCGGCTCATCGCCGCCCTTTCCGCCGTCACCGTTGTGATGGAGGCGCGGTGGCGTTCCGGGGCACTCAACACGGCCCATCATGCCGAAACGCTGGGCCGGCCGGTGGGCGCCATCCCGGGATCGGTCCACAGCGCCAATTCCGCGGGCTGCCACCGGCTGCTCCGGGACGGCGGGGCCGTCTGCGTGACAGACGCCTCCGAAATAGCCGAGCTCGCCTCACCCACCGGAGCGGCGCTGCCTGAGCAGCGGCAGGGGGGCTCACAGGTCCAGGACGGGCTGACGCTGGAAGACCTCATCCTGCTTGACGCCCTGCCCCTGCGCTCGACCACATCAGTCGAAAAGCTTTCCGTTGTGGCCGGACTCGGACAGGACTCGGTGCGGGCAGGGCTGGGCAGGCTTGGACTGCTGGGGCTGGCGGTCTCCGAAAGGGGCGGCTGGAAACGCGGAAAGACACCCTCCTGACACCCCCGGTATCCGGACAACCGCTGCGCCCGGGCTGCCGCTGCTGAGTCGCCGCTGCCGGATTGCGCAGGAGAGCAGGATCCGCGCCGTGTCAGGCAGCCCGGCCCCCACCAAACCTGAGACAGTTAGGGAGTGGAACATGAGGAACTGCCGCCGGAACTCAGCGACGCCCTGGACGCGTTCGCCGGCTACCTGTCGGGGGAGCGGGCGGTATCCGCGCACACCCGCCGCGCCTACCTGGGGGACCTGCACAGCCTCCTGGCGCATGCGGCTTCCGAAGGGGCCGTCGGGCTCCAGGATCTCGAGCTCGGAACGCTGCGGCGCTGGCTCGGCGTCCAGAGCCAATCGGGTGCGGCGCGTGCAACTCTTTCCCGGCGCTCCGCCACAGTCAGGGCTTTTACGGCCTGGGCGCTGCGGGAAGAGCGGATCACAGCGGATCCCGCCCTGCGTTTGAAGGCGCCCAAGCGTGAAAGGTCCCTTCCCGGTGTCCTGCATGCATCCCAGCTGGCCCGGCTGCTGGCAGGCATGGAAGAAGCAGCAGCCGACGGTACGCCGGTGGCCGTCCGCGACCGCGCGATCGTGGAACTCCTTTACGCCACGGGCGTGCGCGTGGGTGAACTCGCCGGCCTGGACATCGACGACCTGGATCCCGACCGGCGGACGCTTCGGGTGCTGGGCAAAGGCAACAAGGAAAGAACCGTCCCCTATGGCGTCCCCGCGGCAGTGGCAGTGGATGACTGGCTGCGGCGCGGCCGGCCGGCACTCGCCAAGGACACCAGCGGCCCGGCGCTTTTCCTGGGCGCGCGCGGCGGCCGGGTGGACCAGCGGCAGGTGCGGGAGCTGGTGAACCGGCTTTTCCAGGCGCTGGGCGACACATCGGCAACAGGACCGCACGCGCTCCGGCACTCGGCCGCCACGCACCTGCTCGACGGCGGCGCTGACCTCCGTGCGGTGCAGGAAATCCTGGGGCACAGCAGCCTCGCCACAACGCAGATCTACACCCACGTCTCGGTGGACCGGCTGCGGAAAAGCTACCAGCAGGCCCACCCCAGGGCCTAGGGAACAGGCCGCTAATAGCACTGGCGTAATTTTGCGGCTTACGGCACAATAAGAGTCACGTCCGGCAACTCTCAAGTGCCGCTTGAAGCTCATTGGCTGTTGCGGTGCGGCAGGTCCGGACGCAGCTTTATCCGAAATATCTGAATAAGCAGGCGGAACACTCCCACGGGACGCGGCACAGCGGTTCCATCCAGGCAGAGGGCGTTGGGGAAGACGTACCTAGAGCTATGGAGGATGGAATGTCTGTTGCAATGACCCGCGGTGTGCTGTTCGTTCACTCGGCCCCTACGGCCCTGTGCCCCCACGTTGAGTGGGCCATTGGTTCCGTCGTGGACAAGCGGACGGATCTTGAGTGGGCCCCTCAACCTGCCGCACCCGGAATGTTCCGGGCTGAACTCTCCTGGACCGGGGCTCCCGGGACGGGGGCCAAATTGGCGTCTTCACTGCGGGGCTGGGCCCACCTGCGTTTCGAAGTCACCGAGGAGCCAAGCCAGGGAGTGGACGGAGCGCGGTGGTCCCATACTCCCGAGTTGGGCATCTTCCACGCAGTAACAGACGTGCACGGCAACATCATGGTGTCCGAGGACCGCATCCGCTACGCCTACGAATCCGGCGCGGGTGACCCCGCCGCCGTCTACCACGAACTGTCGCTCGCCCTCGGCGAGGCATGGGATGAGGAGCTCGAACCCTTCCGGCACGCCGCGGAGGGCGCTCCTGTCCGCTGGCTGCACCAGGTGGGCTGACCCGCCGTCGCCCTGCCGCAACACGGCACCAGGAACTACCACACTCTCCATAGCAAAGAGGAGGCCCCGCCAACGGCGGGGCCTCCTCTTTGCTGCCGCCCGTGCCTGCGCACGGGCCGGAACCTAGACGCTGCGGATGGCAACGACGGCGTTGTGCCCGCCGAAACCAAAAGAGTTGCTCAGTGCCACGATGTTCCCGCCCGGCAGGTCACGTGCTGAGGTGACGACGTCGAGCGGAATCTCGGGATCCTGGTTCTCGAGGTTGATCGTCACCGGAGCCTTGCGCTCATGGACCGCCAGGACGGTGAGGACAGCCTCCACCGCGCCGGAGGCACCCAGGAGGTGGCCCATCTGGGACTTGGTGGCGGAGACGGCCACGTTGTCCACGTGCTTGCCCAGCGCGGCGCGCAGCGCGGTGTACTCGGGCTTGTCGCCTACAGGTGTGGAGGTTGCGTGGGCGTTCACGTGGACCACGTCCTCGGCTTGGATGCGGCCGTCGAACATGGCTGCCTTCAAGGCACGGGTGGCGCCCAGGCCTTCGGGGTCCGGAGCAGTGATGTGGTATGCGTCCGCGGTGACGGAGGTCCCGGCAAGCTCAGCGTAGATACGGGCACCGCGGGCCAGGGCGTGCTCTTCGGCCTCGAGCACCAGCGCGCCGGCGCCTTCGCCCATGACAAAGCCGTCACGTGCGGTGTCGTAGGGCCGGGAAGCCCGCTCGGGCTCGTCGTTGCGTCGGGACAGTGCCTGCATGGAGGCGAAGGCGGCGAGCGGCATCGGGTGGATTGCCGCTTCCGCGCCACCGCACATCACGACGTCGGCCTTGCCGGAACGGATCAGGTCCAGCCCCAGGTGCATCGCCTCGGTGCCTGATGCGCAGGCGGATACGGGGGTGTGTGCCCCGGCGCGTGCGCCGAGGTCGAGGCTGACGGCAGCGGCGACACCGTTGGGCATCAGCATGGGGACCGTCATGGGCAGGACCCGGCGGGGGCCCTTCTCCTTCAGGGTGTCCCAGGCGTCCAGCAGCGTCCACACGCCACCGATGCCGGTGGCGAAAGCGACAGCCAGGCGGTCCTGGTCGATTTCGGTGATGCCGGCGTCGGCCCACGCTTCACGCGCGGCGATGACGCCGAACTGGGTGGACGGGTCCATCCGCTTTGCCTCAACACGGCTGAGCACGTCCAGGGCCGGGGTGCTGCACCGGGCAGCGAAATGGACGGGCAGCTCGTACTTGGCAACCCAGTCGTCCTCCAGGGTGCGGGCACCGGAGACCCCCTTGAGCGCGTTGTTCCACATAGTGGGTACGTCGCCGCCGATGGGCGTTGTGGCGCCCAGACCGGTAATGACTACTTTGCGTGTCATGGGATCACTCTTTCGTCGGTGGGGAATCCTTCTCCGCCTGCCGGAGGGTCCCGCGTTTTAATGGCCGGCTCAGTGCCGGATGAAGATCAATGCAGCGGGGGGGGGGGGGGGGGGGGGGGGGGGGGGGGGGGGGGGGAGGA
>NZ_BAAHNO010000005.1:0-21968 GCF_054656615.1 Arthrobacter sp. AD-310
ACACACCCGCGGCGGCCGCCACCGCCGTCGTCGTGATCCCTGCGACGACGAGTGACCCGCCCAGCCAGCGCAGGCGCGACGCCGGCACGGCCAGCAGCAGCTCGGCCCGCCCCTCCGCTTCTTCCGCCCTCAGCCGCAGCACGGCCTGGATCCCGGCGGCAGCGGCGAGGATCCCGGTGATGCCGAGTATCGCCGTCGTGAACAGGTCCACCATGCCCGCGTTGCCGGGCACCAGCCGGCTCATCAGCTCCATCAGGGACGCGTTGCCGGCCAGCGCATCCCTGACCACCGGGCCCAGCCCGCCGGCCACAGCCCCCATCATGGCCGCGGTAAAGCACCAGCCCGCCAAGCTTCCGCGCTGCAGGTGCCAGGCAAGTCCCAGCATCGACGGCAGGGTCCTGCCCGCGCGCTCCGCCCCTGACTCGTTCGCTGCGATGTACCCGGCCCCGAGGTCCCGTGCGCGGCGCAGGACGACGGCGGTCCCCGCCAAAAGCACCGCGGCGGCACCCACCAGCAGCAACGGCAGGGCGTCGGCCTCCGTGAATGGTCGCACGCGCTGGCCCCAGCCGATCGGCGAGAACAGCGACGGCCACGCGGCCGCCACCTGCAGCCGCGCCATATCGGCTGTCCCGAGCGCATCACCGGCGCCACGGATCATGTAGGCCGCACCCACCAGCGCCGCAGCGGTGCCGTTGGCGGTCCGGGCGGACGGCATGACCTGGGCGATGACGGCGGTGGCGCCCACAAAGAACAGCCCCACCGCCCCCACCGCTGCGCCGGCCAGGAACGAGCCCTCCGCCGGGAGCCCGGCACCCATAAAGCCGGCGGCAACAACCACGGCCAGGACGATGTTGGCGCATGTTCCCAGCAGCAGCGTTGCCTGCAGGGACGCCGTCCGGCTCAGCGGCGCCGCGCCAACGAGCTCGGCCCGCCCGCCGTCCTCGTCGGCGCGGGTATGCCGGATGACCAGGGTTGCACCCATGAGTCCGGCCAGGACGGCCGTGAACGAATAGCCCTGGAAGAAGGTGACAGCTCCGGAACTGATCCCATCCGGGAGTCCCCGGAGGAACAGGAAGGCCGGGCTGGCCGCCGCCACGGCGATCAGGGCGGCCCGCTCGTTGTCGGCCCCGAACTGCGTAACGACGGCGGTGGCCGCGGCGTATCCCAGCCCGGCTATGCCAATGATCCAGGCCGCCAGGACGCCCCGGTCCCGCCGTGCCTGGAGCAGGGCCAGGCGCACAACGGCGCTCATCACCGCACCGCGTTCTTCCGCGCGGCGTCCCGGCTGCTGCGTTCGGCGTCGCCGTTCTTGCGTGCGGCGTCCCGGCTGTTGCGTTCGGCGTCCGCGGGCGCCTGTTGCCGGGGCTCGTCGCTGTAATGGCGCAGGAACAGTTCCTCCAGCGACGGCGGCGCAGCGCTGATCCCGGTGATGCCGGCCGCCGCCAGGGCGTCCAGCACGGATCCGAGGTCGGCTGTGTCGGCGTCGAATTCGACAGTGTTTCCATCAGTCCGCAGGTCGTGGATTCCGCGCACCTTCGACAGGACGTCCGGGGTTGCCCCGGTGGTGATCCGGAAATGGGTACGGGTCAGGTGCCGGAGTTCGTCAAGGGTCCCGGTTTCCACCGCGGTGCCGGACCGGATGATGGTGACCCTGCTGCACAGCTGCTCCACCTCGGCCAGAATGTGGCTGGAGAGCAGGACCGTGGCGCCCTGCTCCGTCACGCGCCGGATGTGCCTGCGGAAAACAGCGTCCATGACCGGGTCAAGTCCCGAGCTCGGCTCATCCAGCAGGTAGAGCCGGGCGGGGCGGGAGAACGCGGCAATCAGGGCGGCCTTTTGCCTGTTCCCTTTCGAGTAGGTCCGGGCCTTCTTGCGGGGATCGAACTCGAACTCCTCGATCAGCTGCCGGCGCAGCCGTTCGTCGGCGCCGCCCCGGAGCCCGGTGAGCAGGTCGATGACTTCCCCGCCGGAAAGGTTGGGCCACAGCGTGACGTCGCCGGGAACGTAGGCCACATGCTCATGGGCGCGGACCGGTTCAGCCCACGGATCGATGCCAAAGACCCGCGCGGTTCCGGACGTTGGCCGGATCATGCCCAGGAGCACCCGGAGCGTGGTGGATTTCCCTGCACCGTTGGGCCCCAGGAAGCCGTGCACCTCGCCGGGCAGGACGGTAAGGTCCAGGCCGGCGAGGGCCCTGGTCCGTCCGAAGTCCTTGACCAGGCGGGAGGTGGAGATGACGGGAGATGAGTCGGTGTGCATGCCAGTTCCTTGGGTCGCAGCAACCGCGTCCCGGCGGACCGCCGGAGCGCGCCGCATGCCGTTTCCGCATGCGGGCCGACCAGGCTTCCCGGCTCTCCGGTCCACATCTTACAATCGCCGTCTCCGGCGGGGAAGGGCGCCGGAGAACCACCGTTTTGCCTTGCCGGGCGGGGCCGGACCGGGAAGCTACGCTGGCAGGATGGCCGACCTTTCCGCCCTGCTGCCCACCCTCGTGGCCCTGGCGCTCCTGGTGGCACTTACGGTGGCTGTCCTCTGGGGCGCACGGACGCCGTCGTTCCTTGATCCGGCTGTGGCCATCCTCCGCGGCGCCGCCCAACTGGCGGCGATCAGCCTCGTCCTGGGCGGCATCATCACCGATCCCCTGTGGGTGGCGGCCGCGCTGCTGGTGATGTTCGCTGTGGCGGTGGCGACGGCGGCACGCCGGCTCGGCTGGTCGTGGCGGCTCTTCGGAGTGGTCGGCATGACCATGGCGCTCGGCGTCCTGGTGACCCTGGCCGTGGTGTTCGGCACCGGGGCGATCGAATTCTCGCCGCGGTATGTTCTCGCCGTCGGCGGCATTGTGATCGGCAACTGCATGGCCATCGCGGTCCTGGCCGGGCGCCGCTTCTTCGAGGCTGTGCGGGAGCAGTGGGACCAGGTGGAGGGCTGGCTGGCGCTCGGGGCCGCCCCGGGGCGGGCGACGCTCACCCAGGCCCGGCAGTCCGTGCACTCCGCCCTGATTCCCTCCACGGACCAGACCAAGACCACCGGCCTGGTGACCCTGCCCGGCGCGTTCGTGGGCGCCATCTTCGGCGGCGCCTCCCCGCTGGAGGCCGGCCGGTTCCAGGTGGTGGTGCTGGCGTCCATCATGGCCGCGGGGTCCGTCACCGCCGTCGCGCTTCTCCGCTCCCTCCGCGCCGTGAAGGTCCGCCCGGAGCCGCTCACCTGACCAACCCCTCTTCCCCTGTCTGGGGCCTATTGCGGAATCACTATTCAGCGTTACTATGTAGTGGTAGTCAGTAACACCAAGTAGCAAGGGCTGAAGCCATGGGAAAGCAGATGACCGAGATGCTCAAAGGCACTTTGGAGGGCATCGTCCTGGCAATCCTGGCCGTCCAGCCGGCGTACGGCTACGAGATCACCGCGCGTCTCCGCGACCAGGGTTTCACCGACATCGCGGAGGGCACCGTCTACGCGCTGCTTGTCCGGATCGAGCAGCGCGGCCTGGTGGACGTGGAAAAGGTCCCGTCCGAGAAGGGCCCGCCGCGGAAGGTCTACTCCCTGAACGCGCAGGGCAGCGGATACCTCGAAGAGTTCTGGAGGACCTGGAGCTTCCTCGCAGAACGCATCGGCCAGCTCCAAGGAGAGAAGTGATGGCGGCAAAGTGGATCGAGGCCCTCACGGGGTCGCTCGAGCAGAAGAAGCAGTACAAAAACTACAAGGCCCGCATCGAGGCCCTTCCCGAGCCCTACAGCACGGTGGCGAAGGCGTTCGAGCGGTACTTCATGTACTACGGCGGCGTGACCGACGGCGACACCCTGGTCCGCATGTTCGGCGACTTCGCCGACCTGTGGGAGCGCGCCGCTATCGACGGAACGCCGGTGGGCGCCATTGTTGGCGATGACCCGGTCGAATTCGCCGAGACGTTCACCCAGGCCTACGGCGGCACGCGCTGGATCGACAAGGAGCGCACCCGCCTCACGAACGCCGTCAAGGCGGCTGAGCATCAGGAGCGAAGATGACCAGTGAAACAGCCATCCGGGTCCGGGGCATCGAGAAGTCCTTCAAGGACCTGCCTGTCCTGCGCGGCATCAACTTCGACGTGCAGGCTGGAAGCATCTTCGCGCTGCTGGGTTCCAACGGCGCAGGCAAAACCACCCTGGTGCGCATCCTGTCCACGCTCCTGGCGGCGGACGCCGGCACCGCTTCGGTCAATAATTACGACGTCGGCGCGGAGCCGGCGCGGGTGCGGGAGTCCATCAGCCTGACGGGACAGTTCGCCGCCGTGGACGAGGTGCTCACCGGCAGGGAAAACCTGGTGCTGGTGGCCAAACTGCGGCACCTGCCCGACCCCGGCGCGCTTGCCGATTCCCTGCTGGAGCGCTTTTCCCTGACGGATGCGGGAAACCGGCGGGCGTCGACATACTCGGGCGGGATGCGGCGGCGGCTCGATATCGCCATGAGCCTGCTCGGGAACCCGCCGGTCATCTTCCTCGATGAGCCCACCACGGGACTCGACCCGCAGGCCCGGCTCGAGGTGTGGCAGACGGTCCGGCAGCTCGCCGGCCGGGGCACCACCGTTCTGCTCACCACGCAGTACCTCGACGAAGCCGAACAGCTCGCGGACCGGATCGCCATCCTGCACCAAGGCACCATCATCCAGAACGGCACGCTCGCCGAACTCAAGAAGCTCCTCCCGCCCGCCACGGTGGAATATGTCGAGAAGCAGCCCTCCCTTGAGGACGTCTTCCTCGCCCTCGTGGGCGCTTCGGGCGAGGCACGAAAGGAACCGTCATGACCGCGCACGTCCTTGCCGACACTGGCGTCCTGACCGGCCGCTCGCTGCGCCACATCCTCCGCAGCCCGGACACGATCATCACCACGGTGGTCACCCCGTTGGCTTTGATGCTGCTGTTTGTCTACGTGTTCGGCGGCGCGATCAACACCGGGACCGGCGGCTCCTACGTCAACTACCTGCTGCCCGGCATCCTGCTGATTACGATTGCCTCCGGCGTCGCCTACACCGCGTACCGCCTGTTCCTGGATCTGCAGGGCGGGATTTTCGAGCGGTTCCAGTCCATGCCGGTCGCACGCTCCAATGTCCTGTGGGCGCACGTGCTTACCTCGCTGGCGGCGAACCTCGCCTCGGTGGCGGCCGTCGTCGCCGTCGCCCTGGTGATGGGCTTCCGGACCGGCGCGTCCGTGGGAGCCTGGCTCGCCGTCGTCGGGATCCTGGTCCTGTTCACCCTGGCGCTGACCTGGATCGCTGTGATTGCCGGGCTGTCGGCCAAGACCGTGGACGGCGCGAGCGCCTTCAGCTACCCGCTGATCTTCCTGCCGTTCATCAGCTCGGCGTTTGTGCCCACGGACTCGATGCCCGGCCCGGTGGCGTGGTTCGCCGAGAACCAGCCGGTGACGTCGGTGGTGAATACCCTCCGCGCCCTGTTCGCGCAGGAGCCGGTGGGCAGCGATATCTGGGTCGCCCTGGCCTGGCTCGGCGGTATCCTGGTCGCCGCCTACCTCGCCGCCACCGCCATCTACCGCCGCCGGGTCACCTGAGTCCCGTCTGCTCACCTAAACCCTGCCCGCCCTCCCAACTAGGTCGCAGTAGTTGTCGTTTTGAGGCCTGAAAACGACAACTACTGCGACCTAGTTGGGTGGGGTTCACTAGAATTGGAGTGCTGGGCTTCGGCGCCGCGCACCCCCCTTGGGCCGGGGACGGCGCTGCCGGCGGCCACGTTTGTTCCGGCACTCACCCAGCGGGGGCGTCGCCATGAACCTTCCCACCAGCTACCTGCGCAGGATGGCCGCGGCCGCCGTCGTACTCCTTGCCCTGGCAGCCTGCACCTATGATGACCCGGAGCCGGCGCCCAGCCCGAGCAGCTCCACGCAAGGGCCCACGGACGCGCTGGACCGCAGCATGGTGGCCTTTATGGACCAGGGTGCGGTGGCCGTGATCACGGAAATCCGCTGGCCCGGCGGGACCTATTCCAAGGCGTACGGTGTGCGCGACCTGGGCACACGGGTCGCGGCCCAGCCTGACGACCTGGTGTCAGTGGCCAGCGTGACCAAATCCATGACGGCAGTGTCCGTGCTGAAGCTGGTGGAGGACGGGCTGATCGGGCTGGACGATCCCGTCAACGGGGTGGTGGACAGCTTCACCACCGTCCTTCAACCTCCCGGGCCCATCACCGTCCGCCAGCTGCTGAACCATACGTCGGGGATGCCGGAATTCCAGGCAGCCAACGAAAAGACGTCCGACGACGTCCCCCGGCTCCTGGGCGAAAGGCTGAGCGTCCAGCGGCAGCTGGAGTTGACCGCGTCGCTGCCGTGGGAGGCGCGGCATGTGGGGTCGTTCCGGTACTCCGACTCCAACTACGTGGTCCTGGGTCAGCTGATTGAAAAGCTGCGGGGCAAGCCGTATCCGAGGGTGATCCTTGAGGACATCATCAGTCCCCTGGGCCTGGAGAGCACGTTCCTGGAATGGGACCTGCGCCAGGATCCGAAACTGGTCCACGGCTACGTCACCTACCGCGGCGAGCGGTTTGACGTGACGGGGTCGCCGCCCGAAACAGGATCGTCGGCCTTCGGCGCCGTCTCCAATGTGCCCGACGTCAACGACTTCTTCGCCGGGCTCTTCACCGGGAAGCTGCTGTCCGCGGCGTCGCTGAGGGAGATGACCACCACAGACCCGTTTCCCCTTTACGGCCTCGGCCTGCGGCGGTGGTCCCAGGGGTGCGACGGCGACTACAGGTTCGGCGGGCGGGGCGGCTTTTGGGCCTACCGGACCACGGCCCTGAGCAGCACGGACGGGAAGTACCAGGCCACCATGACGCTGGTCCCGCCGCCGATCCCCACATCCCTCGAGGAACCCGAATCGGAAAACAGGCTGGACCTGTGGGACGACCAGATGGAGTCCGCGCTGCAGGAGGCGCTGGACCGGCTCTGCCCCAACTAGCTCGCAGTAGTTGTCGTTTTGAGGCCTGAAAACGACAACTACTGCGAGCTAGTTGGGTGGGACGCAGCAGGTCCTAGCTTTCCTGCGCCGGAACCCCGACGGTGCAGTTGGCGGCGTCGTCCACCACATCCTCCAGGTCGCCGGTGCGGTGCAGGACCTCGAGCTGGCGGACCGCGCCGGTGCCGACGCTGAGCAGATGGTCCGTCAGCTCCTCCACGCGCTGCAGGTCGCCATGGTCCTCCAGGGCGGGGCGGATGTGGCGCAGGAGGGAGTTGACGACGGCGACAGCCGGCGCGGGCCTGCCGGTCACCGGATCCAGCAGTTCCCCGCGCAGCCCCCAGCGGCCGGCCTTCCAGCACGCCAGCCGCAGCAGCGCGGTGGGCACCGCAACGGGTTCGACGCCGTCACGCCACTCGCGAGCAGCGGTTTCCACGAGCCCCCGCGCGATGCCGGCGAGCAGCACCGTGTTCTCCGGCCGCAGGCACACGTCCGCGAGCCGGATCTCCACCGTGGGGTAGTGCCGGGAGAGCCGGGCGTCGAAGTAGACCATGCCCTCGTCCAGGGCGACGCCGGTGCTCACCATGTCGTGCACCAGCTGGTGGTAGGCCTCGGGTGTCCCCAGGATCCCCAGCGGCCCCGCCGTCGGCCACCGGTTCCAGACCTGCGAGCGGTAGCTGGCGTAGCCGGTGTCCTCGCCGTGCCAGAACGGCGAGTTGGCGCTGAGCGCGATCATCACCGGAAGCCAGTTCCGGATCCGGTCCAGGACCGCGACGCCCTCTTCCGCCGATCCGATGGACACGTGGATGTGGCAGCCGCAGGTGAGCTGCTCCCGGGCGGTGATGCCGTACTCCTCCGTGATGGCGGCGAACCGGCGGAGTTTGACCGGGTGCGGGTCGCTGGGCAACGGCGACGTTCCCAGTGCAGCCACCCTGACTCCCACATCCTCGGCGGCCTGGCGGGCGATGGACCGCCCGGCAATGATGTCCGCCTCCAGGGCAGCCATGGTGGAGTGCGGCGGAGTGACCACCTCAATCATTTCCTGCTGGAACTCAGCGGTCAGGACCGGACCGGCGCTGGATTCCAGGGGCCGGACGTACAGGTCCAGGAGCGCACCCGCCATCGGCACTGCGTCGCCGCTGCCCGGATCCACCAGCAGCAGCTCCTCCTCGACCCCAAACGTGCGGATTCCCGGCCGCACGCCGCCGCTGGCGCCTGTGCCAGGGCTGCCTGTACCGGAGTTGGTGGTGCCGTCATTGCCGGAGGTGTCCATCGCCGTCGTCCTTTGTCCGTTGCATCGTTGCAAGTTCGTCCCAGAAGCTGGCCAGCGTCACGGCCCCGTTGATGAGGACGTCCAGGCTGACGCTCTCGTCGCTGTCGTGCCAGTGGTCTTCCACCAGCCCGGTGCCGAAGAACAGGACGGGCACGTCCAGGCTCCGCGCGAGCAGCTCGGCCGGTCCCCCGCCGGCGTTGCCCATCCTGCCCACGCTGTCTGCCCGGAAGCCCCGCGCCATCGCCCGCTCCAGCGCGGCCACCACGGGGTGGTCCGGGGTGCGGTACGGTTCCTGTGCCGTCTCGATGTCCGGGGTGAGGCTGTAGCGGAAAGCGCCGCCAATGTTTGCTTCCACCCACTGCCCCAGCAGCTCCGCCACCTTTTCGACCTGCTGGCCGGGGACGGTCCGGAAGCTCAGGTTGGCCGTGGCGACGGCGGGCACGGCGGCGCGCTGCAGCCCGATGGGGTCGCCGGCGATGATCGAGGTGACCTCGACGGCGGGCCGCAGCCACAGCCGCTCCAACACCGTGTAGCCCTCCTCGCCGGTGATCGCGCCGCTTTCGGACCGGGCCAGCCAGTCCTCATTACTGTAGGGAAGTTCGGCGAGCGCCCGCCGCAGATCCCCGGGGAGCGGGGCCACGTCGTCGTAGAACCCCGGGATGGCGATCCGCCCCTGCTCGTCGTGCAGCTGTGCCAGCAGGCGGGATAGCTCGAAGACGGGGTTGGGGGCGTTGCCGGACACAGCACCGCTGTGGACGTCCCGTTCCGGGCCGTATACCTTCAGTTCCGCGCTGAGCATCCCGCGCAGGCCCATGCAAAGTGCCGGGTGGTCCTCGCGCCAGAGCAGGGTGTCGGAGAAGAGCACGACGTCAGCCCGGAACCTTTCCGCCTGCTCCTCCAGCAGTTGTGCGAGATGCGGGGAGCCGCCCTCCTCCTCGCCCTCAACCAGGAACTTCAGGTTCACGGCCGGGGCGGCTGTTGAGCCTGTCCATCCGGTGGTTGAGCCTGTCGAAACCTCCGTCGCCTTGGTTTCGACACGCTCAACCAACGACTGGAGGTGGGCCCGGAGGCCCCAGAGGTGCGCCATAACCTGGCCCTTGGCGTCAGAACTGCCGCGGCCGTACAGCCTGCCCTCGCGGACCACCGGTACGAACGGCGCCGTCTGGTCCCAGTTCTCCGGCTTGACCGCGCGGACGTCATGGTGGCTGTAGACCAGGACGGTAGGCGCATCCGGCGCCCCGCACCACTCGGCACAGACGGCATACGACTCCCCCGTGGGCAGCACGTCCACCACGGGGAAGCCGGATTCGTGGAGGGCGGCCGCGAGCCAGTTGGCAGACCGGAGCAGGTCCTTGGCATGCCCAGGGTCCCCCAACACCCCCGGGACGCGGACCCACTCGGCCAGTTGCCGCTCTATATCGCCGCGCCGGGACTGGAGGTAGGCGTGCAGGTCCGTGCCGCCGTTGTGCATTGCACCGGCGCCGCTCCTGCCAGCGCCCGCCTCTTCTGCCATCGCGCCCCTGTCACTTCGCCTGTTTCCCCATGGCGGCCTGCGTCAGCGCGGCTGCTGCGAAGGATTCGTGGGGACCCCATGGGACGGCGGGTTGACGGCCGGCCCGGACGCTGCCGCCGGTGGTGAGGAGTCCGGCGCGCCGCTGGTCATTTCGGGTGTGCTGGGCACCTGCGGGCCGCTTGGGACTGCACCGCCCTTCAGGTCCTGCAGCCTTTTCTCCAGGATCTGCAGGACAGGCAGCCGGTTCCCGTGGGCCTTTTCGTAGCTGACCAGCTGCGCGACGTCGGTCTCGGCCAGGCCCGTGATCCGGGTGGGCAGCGTTCCGACGGGGAGGTGGTCGTAATCCGGAAGGGGCAGGTCCTTATGCTGCGGGACGTTCTGTTCTGCTGCGTCGCTCATCGGTGTGTCTCCCTTTTTCTGTGTTCCACGCATATGCCGCGTTCAGGCGGGGAGCGGTTGAGCCGGAGGCGGCGTCTGGCCAGCTGCCCCCGGGCCGCGCCCGGAAGAAGGACGGGTTGACGGACTCTGCTTACCGCCGAAGGGGAATCTCATAATAAGCACCCTTACGAATTCCCCGAAAGGGTACAGGCGCAGGATGGCCAAGATAGGGGAGGTTTCGGCTTGCTTTCCGCCGGAATACCCCAAATTAGGGAACAGTATTGGGTCTTTTTGATTGGGCCCGGCGGGTCTACGGTGGGTTCCAGGGTGCCGCCCATCCGGGGCGGCCGGCCAGTTTTTGATGCTAGGAGGACTATTCCAATGACCTCGCACGTCGCAGACTGCAGCGTAACCAACTGTTCCTTCAACGACCACACCAACTGCAACGCGGCCGCCATCACCGTGGGCGGCGCCGAGAACCACGCACACTGCGCCACGTTCATCGAGACAGGCATGCACGGCGGACTGCCGAAGGTCCTGGCCGACGTCGGAGCCTGCCAGCGCAGCGAATGCGTCCACAACGACCACCTGATGTGCAAGGCGCCCGAGGTCCACGTCGGCCCCGGCAGGGACAACGCCGACTGCCTCACGTACTCACACGCTTAGACCTCGCTGAAGGGCATCCGGAGCACCTGGGCCACTCCGCCCGGGTGCTCCGCCTGCTGTCCGGGCCCTGCAACCGCGGGCAGCGCTGCACCCGCTGCCGTGCCGCCGTCGTCCGCCTGATTGCTGTACAACCCGCGGCAAGGCGCGTAGATTCAAAACTGCGACGGGTTCAAGGCCGTCCTCCCGGCCCCTTCTGCACAGGCCATCAGGAGCAGCTGCTGCAGCCCACCGGCAGCGCATGATGCAGACGCGAAGGGTTCCCGCCGTGGCTACCTCGCATTTCCAACAATTCCTCAATGAAGCAACCGTCCGGGATCCTTCCGGTGACTCCGGGCTGGGCCCTGACAGCCTCTACGGCCTCTACGTCAGCTGGGCGAACCTGCACCATTTCCGGGCCAAGCCGGACCAGGCGTTCCGTGCCGGCATGCACCGCTGCGGTGTTGATGTAAACCACTGCCACCTGCATATGTGCGGCCCGGCCGCTGCCGACTACATCCTCAGCAGCTACCCGGCCGTTGCCTGATGACCATTCACGCAGGTGATTTCCGGGGCTCGCCCCGCTCCCGGCCGGCGCCCTTGGCCTGCCCCCGATGCGGCGAGGACCGCGGCGTGGAAATCACCGACATAGAGTCCCTTCCCCCGGACCCGTCCGTGGCAGGACGCCTGGTGGAGGTCACCTTCGCGTGCACCAGCTGCGGGGTGTCGTATACGCAGCAGGCGGACGTCAAGGAGGTGGCCAGGATCCTCAACCGTCCCGGGACCACACCCAACGTGCTGGTATTTGGCGGGCACTATGTCCACTGCGGTCAGGCCATGCGGACCGCAGGCGGGGAGATGCGCACCATCAGCAGTGAACGGCACCTGCCGGAGATGCTGGGAGTGTATCTGGCCACGCGTGTGCTGCGGTGTGACTGCGGATTCCAGTTGGAAATCCCGGATGCTGGTGTACCCGGATGAACCAGCTCCCCCTGGACGACCTGACGGCGTCCGTCTCCCGGATCCAGGGACTCCTGCTCACGGGCGAAAAGGTGGAGCGGGCAATCAGCATGCTGGCGCAGGCCATCAAGGACTGCGTCCCCGGCACCCCCGGTGCAGGCGTTACCCTGTTGGATCCCGGGGGTTTGCCGGCCAGCAGCGGGTTCACGGACCAGCTTGTTCGGGAGGCCGACGCCGCCCAGTACGAACTCGGCGAAGGCCCTTGCCTCGCGGCCTGGGCCGGCGGCAGGGTGGTGCTTGTGAACGATGTCCGCACCGACCCGCGGTGGCCCCGCTGGTGTGAAGCGGTGCTGCCGCTCCCGGTCCGCTCCGTTGCCAGTGCCCCGCTAGTGGCGGACTCGGAGCCTATGGGGACGCTTAAGGTGTACTCCGCGCGCCCGGCACAGTATGACGAGGCGACCGGCCGGACCCTCCTGCTGTTCGCCGGGACGGCCGCGACGCTGCTGAACCACATCCAGGGCAACGAAGCCCCCTTGAAGATGACGGAAACCCTCAAGGCAGCACTGGCCAGCAGGGACACCGTCAACCTCGCCTGCGGAATCTTGATGGACCGCTACGGGCTGGCCCGCTCCGAGGCGCTTCAGCGGTTGATCACCAACGCGCGCGCGGCCCGCACCTCCCTGGCTGATGTCAGCGAGCACCTGATTACCACCGTGCAGCCGCCGGAACGCTAGGGGTGGACCGTGGGCTTCGATGTTCAGGAACCGGAGCAGCGCAACCGGCTTAGGGAGGTACTGGAGAACGGTGACGTCACCGTCGGTGAGCTGTGGCTCCGGTATTTCAGCATGAGCGGCACGGCCGCTGAGTACGAGGTCCATGCCTACCTGGAAGGAGTCCTCTCTTTGCCGGCTACCCAACGCGACCTCCTGGCCATGGCCGCGAACGAGCTTACCGGCGGCGGGCCGTTGCTGCGTGCCCCGTATTCCGATGACCTGGACGGACATCACAAAGGGAAGGGCAGTCCCGAAGCCGGCCCGGATAGCCAAGGCGGCGGAGGCGGTCCTCCGGGCTAGGCCCTGCTGGAGGCCCGCTGCAGTAGTTGGACTGCCTCCGCCTGGCTGCACCGGTTTTTGCCCATGATTACCCCGCTGCCGAGGCCGGGGTTGTCGGTCATGGCGCCCATCCTTCCGGATCCAGCGTGAATGGCGTGTCGCTGTACGGGGCGCGCGGCAGCCATGGTGAATCGATGACCATTTCATTAACCGCCCACGCGAGGAGGTCCCGCTCCTCAAGGGGCAAAGCCCCCGTACCGGTTGCGTACGCGTTCACCTGCAGCTCATCAGCAGTGCCGCCGATGCTCAGGTAGTAGTGCCAGAGCTGTACGAGGGTGATGCCAAGCTCGCGGATTACGCTGACGGTGAGGATCTGCTGATCGGCTTCGTTCATGGCCCGCCCCTGGTGGCTGAGTAGTGCGGGGTCCGGCGGCTGTCCGGACTTCTGCGGTCACGCATCGAAATGGAAGTTGACCGCCTCGTTGCTGACGGAAGCCAGCACCGCGGCAGCGACATCGCGCAACTTGATGTTGCGGCTGCTGGAGGCATTCTTCAGGATGGTCATGGCCGCGTGCTGGCTGCACCGGTTCTCGGCCATGATGACTCCCGCTGCGAGGTCGATGACCGTCCGGGATTCCATGGCGGCGGCCAGGTCCGCCCGGGCGTCGGCGAGCTGTGCGATCCTCAAGGCAAGGTGCAGTGATGTGCTGGCGTGCAGCGCAAACTCCTCTGCCCTCCTGATGGATTCGCCGGTGAAACCGTAGGTGACCTCGGAGTAGAGGTTCAGCGCGGCCTTGGAGCTGCCCTCAGCAAGGAATGGGACAGCCAGGACGGCATTGATCTTCTCGCTGGCCACCGCCGCCGCATACTCGGGCCAGCGTCCGTCGTTGGCGAGGTCCGGTACGTGCACGGTGACAGCTTCGCGGAGTGCCGCCAGGCACGGCCCGTCCTTGACCCTGTACTGCACCTCGTCCATCGCCCGGGCCCGCTCATCGCTGCTGGCAACAGTGGCAGCCTTCTTGTGGCGCACCAGTGTGATGCCGCAAAACACCTCCGAGCTTGGCGCCGACATATCGGCAGCGGCGAATTCGGCAAGCCGGCGCAGGAAGTCCTCAACGTCGGGGCTGGTAAGCACAAGGTCAGCCAGGCGGTCGCGCACCGCCGCCTGGGTTTTTTCTTCGGCCATGGCAGGCCTCATTTCCTGATTGTGTTCAGGACTCGCTGTACCGGGCCCCAAGCATCCGGGATGCTCCTCGTCCTTCCAGCCTACGCCTGATTCCGGTCCCCGTTCCGGGGAGTTTTTTGTGGCTGCGCGGGGTACGGACAAGAGTATGAACCGCTCCGGCACCAAGACAGGCACGTGATGGACGGCACGCAACTCCCAAAGGCGAGCGTCGGCGACACCTTGGGTTTCCTCCTGGACGTATTTATCCCGACGGCGGCAAAAGGTCCCCTTATCCGCCGTCCGCGGGTTGAAGCGCTAGCCGAGCGGCTGGGCCTTGACCGGCGCGCGGTGGCAAGGATGCAGCAGCTGGACCGGACATACCCGGGAGGGCCCCTGCTCCTCCGGCTCCCCGTCCGGAACCAGGCCGTTATCCTGCGGCCCGGCCACCTGCATGCCGTCCTGTCCCAGTCCCCGGATCCCTTCTCCCCGGCCAGCAGCGAGAAACGGGGTGCGCTGGCACACTTCGAGCCCCGCAACGTCCTGGTCTCCACGGGTGCTGAGCGCACAGCGCGCCGGGCACTGCAGGAGCAGGCGCTGGACACGTTCAGCCCGGTCCACCGGCTCGCGGGCGCGTTCCTGCCGGTCATCCGCGAGGAGGCGGCCGCCATGCTCCAGGCAGCCGAGGGCAAGGGCGTCCTGGACTGGGGTGCGTTCAACCCCGCCTGGCAGCGCGCTGTCCGCAGAATCATCTTCGGCGACGCCGCCCGGGACGACACGGAACTGACGGACATGCTCACCAGGCTCCGCAAGGACGCCAACTGGTCAGCCCTGAAACCACGGCGCAACAAAGTCCGTGATGCGTTCCTCCGGCGCGTGCAGGAACGCATCGATGCGGCAGACCCCGGCAGTCTTGCGTCCGTAATGCGGGGAAAAGCCGGCGACGCGGCGGAGGCCCCCACGGACCAGGTCCCGCAGTGGCTGTTCGCCTTCGAACCGTCGGGCATGGCAGCTTTCCGCGCCCTGGCGCTGCTGTCCAGCCACCCGACCGAAGCCCAACTGGCGCTCGACGAAATCGCCGGCGACACCTCCGGCGGCAGGCGGTTGCCTTTCCTGCGGGCCACGGTCCTGGAATCGGTGCGGCTGTGGCCCACCACGCCGATGATCCTGCGGCAGACAACCCGCGAGGTCACCTGGGACACGGGCACCATGCCTGCCAGGTGCGGGGTGCTGGTGTTTGTCCCCTATTTCCACCGTGACACGCGCCGGCTTCCGCTGGCCGACCGGTTCGATCCCGCGCTGTGGCTGCGGGGTGACGACCAGGAGGACTGGGGCGTGGTGCCGTTCAGCGCCGGTCCCGTGAGCTGTCCGGGCCGCCAGCTGGTCCTGCTGTGCACCAGCGCCCTGCTGGCCAGCCTGCTCCGGGAGAACGGTTTCACCCTGCAGGACGCTGCCCGGCTGTCCCCGGACCGTCCGCTGCCGGGAACGCTGAACGCCTTTTCGCTCCGCTTTATCCCGGGCCCGGAGCGGGCGTGATCCGTTTCCGAGGCGGCCGTCACCCGCGGCTCTGCTCCACCCGCCGGCCGTGCCGGTGCAAGAGGATCCCGACGGCGGCGAGCACCACGCTCAGGCCAAGGAACCCGAGGTCCCACACGGGCGGGCCGCCGAGGTCATCCCTGACGTGGTGGATGCCGAGCAGCTGGTGGTTCACCATCCCCTCCACAATGTTGAAGACGCCCCAGCCTGCGAGGACCAGGCCGGTGTTGAACCGCCAGCCGGCGGACAGCCGGCCCTGCCGGCGGGCGTGGATGGCCAGGACGGCGGCAGCCGCGACCAGGACCCACATGGCGCTGTGGAACAACCCGTCCGCCAGGGTGTTCAGCTCCAGCCCCGCCACGGTATCCGGGTTGCCGTCCCCGGTATGGCTGAGCATGTGGTGCCACTGCAGCAGCTGGTGCAGGACGATCCCGTCCACAAAGCCGCCCATCCCCATCCCGAACAGGAACGCCGGCGCGGCTGCCGGGCTGTTGTATGCCAACCTAACTCCCCCTTTTCCGGCCGGCGCGCCCGCGGCGCGTTGTCACCTGGCCCGTACCCGCCGTCGTACGCGCTAATCGTCAGCCGAGGAAGCCGAGCAGGATCCCGCCCGCGGCACCCACCAGCACCACCAGCCACGGCGGTGCTTTCCAGGCGATCAGCAGGACGAAGCAGACCAGGCCCAGGCAGAACGGGCCAGGGCCTGTAATGGCGGTGGTGAACACGGGGTTGTACAGGGCGGCGGCCAGGATCCCCACCACTGCGGCGTTGGCTCCGCGCATCAGGGCCTGCGCCTGCGGCCGGGACCGGAACCTGTTCCAGAACGGCAGCACGCCGACGAGCAGGAGGAACCCGGGGAGGAAGATCCCGGCGAGAGCGACGGCGGCGTCCGCCACCCCGCCCGGTCCCGCCGAGGACAGCGTCCCCAGGTAGGCGGCGAACGTGAACAGCGGCCCGGGAACTGCCTGCGCCGCACCGTATCCGGCCAGGAACTGCTCCGGCGTGACCCAGCCCGGGTCCACGACGCCGGCCTGCAGCAGGGGCAGGACCACATGGCCGCCGCCGAACACAAGCGCACCGGCGCGGTAGAACGCCTCGAAAAGCGCGGCGCCGCCTGAACCGGTGGCAGCGGCCAGCACCGGCAGGCCAAGCAGGAGGACCAGGAACAGGCCCAGGCAGGCGGCGCCGGTGGTCCGGCTGACCGTGAACCGCATGCTACCGGTCACGGCCCCGGTCCCGGCCCGGCACAGGAACAGCCCGGCGAGGGCACCGAGGACGATGCCGGTGATCTGCCCCAGCGAACCCGCCAGCAGGATGGCCGCGAGCGCCGCGCCCACGGCGATGGACGCCCGCTCGCGGTCCGGCGTCAGGGATTTCGCCATCCCCCAGACGGCCTGTGCCACGATGGCCACCGCCACGATTTTCAGTCCGGTGAGGATCCCGGCACCCACAGGGCCCTGGAACAGGGATGCACCGGCCGCGAACGCCACCAGCAGCGCGGCGGACGGCAGCGTGAAAGCCAAAAAGGCGGCCAGCGCACCCAGCGGGCCGGCCCGGTGGAGGCCCAGGCCGAAGCCCACCTGGCTTGACGCCGGCCCGGGGAGGAACTGGCACAGTGCAACGAGGTCGGCGTATTCCTTGTCGTCCACCCATTTGCGGCGCTCCACCAGTTCGTGCCGGAAGTAACCCAGGTGCGCGATGGGCCCGCCGAATGAGGTGAGTCCGAGCTTAAGGAAGACCCGGAAGACCTCCCAGACGGAGCCGCGGGCCGTGGCGGTTTTGGTGGCCGTCATCGGGCTGCCGCCGGAGGAGGGCATGCGCGGGCCGTGGAATTCTGCTGCGGGGTCATGGCCCCATTATGACCCGCATTGACATATGCCGAACGGCGTTGCTCCACTGGTAGGGCGCCGGAAGGCCGCCCGCCGCCGCAAGCCCAGGAACCAGGAGAATGCCATGACGGACCAGCAGCTCATCATCATAGGATCCGGCCCGGCGGGGTACACCGCCGCCATTTACGCCGCCCGCGCAGGCCTGGAACCGCTGGTCCTTGCGGGCTCGGTCACCGCCGGCGGCGCGCTCATGAACACTACAGAAGTGGAAAACTTTCCCGGCTTTCCGGCGGGCATCCAGGGCCCGGAGCTAATGGACGGGCTGCAGGAGCAGGCGGAAAAGTTCGGCGCCAAGGTGGTGTTCGACGACGCCACATCCGTGGACCTGAAAGGCCACCTTAAGTCCGTGGTCACCGGTGGCGGCGAGACGCACCGGGCTCCGGCCGTCATCCTGGCCACCGGGTCCGCGTACAAGGAGCTCGGGCTGCCGGAGGAGAAGAAGCTCAGCGGCCACGGCGTCTCCTGGTGCGCCACCTGCGACGGGTTCTTCTTCCGCGACCAGGACATCATCGTGGTCGGCGGCGGCGATTCCGCCATGGAGGAAGCGACCTTCCTGACGCGGTTCGGGAAGTCCGTGACCGTCGTCGTACGCCGTGAAGAACTGCGCGCCTCCCGCATCATGGCGCAGCGCGCGAAGGACAACCCCAAGATCGGGTTTGCCTGGAACTCCGCCGTCACGGAAATCCACGGCGACGGCAAGGTGACCGGCGTGACCCTGACGGACACCCGGACCGGCGCCACCCGGCACCAGGCGGCCACTGGAATCTTCGTTGCCATCGGCCACGTACCCCGCACCGAACTGGTGGCCGGGCAGGTGGACCTGGACGCGGACGGCTACATCAAGGTGGACTCCCCCACTACGGTGACCAACCTGTCCGGTGTATTCGCCTGCGGTGACGCCGTGGACCACCGCTACCGGCAGGCCATCACGGCGGCCGGGACCGGCTGCGCGGCCGCCCTCGACGCCGAACGGTACCTGGCCGCCCTGGCCGACGCGGACAGCATCGCGACCGCCCTGGTGGAGGAACCCACCCACAGCTGACCGCAGTAGGACCGCAGAAACTCCGCACCGTCCTTGTCCCCGGCAGGTCCTCCGGCCAGACTGTGCATCAACACCGGCCGGCTGGGGCCCAGCAGTTCCGCTCCCTCCGCGGGAGCCTGTCACGGCACGAAGGCGGCATCATGGGCGGTAGGCGGAAGCTCCCGGCGGGCATTCGCGAGGACATGGTCCACCTGGAACTGCAGCTGCAGGTCCTGGAAATCATCGAGGAGATCCTCAGCGGCACGGCCGAATGCGAGGCGGACGCCCGCAGCTCCCTCCGCTCGCATGTGAACCGATATCCCGGCCAGCCCCAGCGCGCCCTGCTGATGCACATGCTGAGCATCCGGCGGACCGGTCACGGCTGACACAGAAAAAACACCCTGCAGAAACACCCCGGCAACCTGGCCACGGCAAGCTGTGCATACGGGGATACAACAGCAGGAGGCAGCCCATTATGGAGGCACAGGGAGTACCAACCAGTCAGCTCCGCATTGGAGACACCATCGAGGCGTGGCACAGGGGGAGGCTGTTCCACCGGGGCCGGGTGACCGACGTCGTCCCCGCCCTTGAACTGTTCTGGATCCTGGACGAGCGGACCGGCACGCGCAAGCTGCTGGATCCCGAAGCGCTGGAGATCCGGCACGTGGAAGCACCCGCCCAACCGACGTTCCGGCCCCCGGCGATGCCCGCCGCGCTCCGGCCCGCCCGACCCGCATAATGCTCAGGTAGCCGGGGTACGGTCAGTGCAAGTATGCCGATGTGGCAGAACCCACCGACGAAGGAGCACACCGTGATTGGATTCATTGTTGCCGGCCTGGTCATTGGGGCGCTGGCCCGCCTCATCAAGCCGGGGAAGCAGAACCTCAGCCTGCTCGCCACCCTGCTGCTGGGCCTTGCCGGTTCAGTAATCGGCGGAGTGGTGGCGTCGCTGCTGGGAACCGGGAACATCTTCGAGCTGAATTTCCTGGGCTTTATTGTGGCCGTCATCGCCTCGGTGCTCCTGGTGGGCACCGCCGAGGCGCTCACCGGCCGCCGGCGCTCCGTCCGCCGCTAGCCCGAACGCCGCTAGCCCGGCCGCACAGGAACGCGGGGTCACTCCCGGCCCAACCCCGAGGGGATATTGGGCCGGGAGTGACCCCGCGTTGCCGTTTCGAGGGTCAGGCTCGTTCCTGGTAGACGTCCGGGATGCCGTCCTGGTCCGCGTCCACCTTTTCCAGCTCCTCCGCCTGCCGGTACTGGCGGTTCCTGGTCTTAAGCACGGCCGTGGCCAGCAGCGCGGCGAGCAGCGAGGCGGCGAGGATGCCCACCTTGGCGTGGTCGTCGTGCAGGCTGCCGTGGCCGAAGCTCAGTTCGGCCACCAGCAGGGACACCGTGAAGCCGATGCCCGCCAGGAGCGCCACCCCGAAAATGTCGATCCACTTGAAGGAACTGTCCAGGGTTGCGCGGGTGGCCTTCGTCAGGATCCAGGTGGTGCCCAGGATGCCGATGGGCTTGCCCAGCACCAGGCCGGCGATGATGCCCAGGGCCACGGGATCCGCGAGCGCCGACACCAGACCGTCCCAGCCACCGACGGCCACGCCGGCGGAGAAGAACGCGAAGATGGGCACGGCGATCCCGGCGGAGATGGGACGGAACCGGTGCTCGAAGATTTCCGCGAGACCGGGGCCGGCCTCCGGGCCTCCGCTGGCCTGGGAGCGGAGCACCGGAACGGCGAAGCCCAGCAGGACTCCGGCGACGGTGGCGTGGATGCCTGAGGCGTGCACGAGGGCCCAGGTGACAATGCCGAGCGGCAGGAGGATGAGCCACGCACTGGCTGCGTGGCGGCCGAAGAACCGGCGGTATTTCTGCGCCAGGAACGCGTAGAGGGCGAGGGGAACCAGCGCCAGGAGCAGGGGCGTGACCTGGATGTCACTGGAGTAAAAGAACGCGATGATGCTGATGGCGATGAGGTCATCCACCACCGCCAGGGTCAGCAGGAAGATCCGCAGCGCGCTGGGCAGGTGGGAACCGATGATCGCCAGGACCGCCACGGCGAAGGCGATGTCGGTGGCGGTGGGGATGGCCCAGCCGCGCAGCGTCTCAGGGCTGGTGAGATTGACGACGGCGTAGATCACCGCCGGGACAGCCACCCCTCCGGCCGCAGCAGCGACGGGAACGATTGACTTCCGGAGGTCGCGCAGGTCCCCGGCGACGAATTCCCGTTTCAGCTCGAGGCCAACGAGGAAGAAGAAGATGGCCAGCAGGCCGTCGGCAGCCCACGCGCCGAGGCTGAGTTCCAGGTGCCAGGGTTCGTAACCGAGCTTGAAGTCGCGAAGCGCAAAATAGCTGTCCGACGCCGGGGAGTTGGCCCACAGCAGCGCGACGATTGCGGCGGCCACAAGCAGGGCGCCACCCACCGTTTCCTTGCGGAGGATCTCGCCGATCCGCAGCGCCTCGGCGTAGGAACCGCGTGCAAAGACGGTGGAGCCGCGGGGCTTGCCTGGTGTTGAAGGCGGGGTGGAGTTCATAAAGGTGCGTCCTTAAGTCCGGGCTCGACAAAGCTATTGCCGACCAGACTTCCCGGCGCACCTTCAGCCCATTCTAGTAGCCCCCGCCGCCGGCACCGCAAACGGCATGACCGCGGCAGGCCCGCACCGGAATATGACTCAATTCACAATTTTCCCATCCATCACAGCAGCAGCTCCGAATTGCCCTGTGTCCCCACTCCGGGACAACACCCCACCTGAGGAGACTGTTTTCCGATGAACAAGACACTTCGCTTCCTCGCAGTACCCACCCTGGCTCTGGCCGCCGTCGCCCTGTCCAGCGCCCCCGCCTCCGCCGCCGACAAGTCCTACCAGTCGACATTGAGCCAGATCAACGGCAGCTCGGCTTCCGGCACCATCACGGTGGACGTCACGGGCAACCAGGCCCACGCGGTCCTGAAGGTGTCCGGCCTCGCCGCCACCTTCATGGATGCCCCCTATCCGCACGTCCAGCACATCCACGGCGGCGCGCAGGGCGTGTGCCCGGCCCCGTCGGCCGACAAGGACGGCGACGGCGTCGTCTCCACCACGGAGGGTGCCGGCGGCTACGGCGGCATCGTCACCACGCTCTCCACCAGCGGGGACACCAGCCCGGCCGCCGGCCTGGACCTCAAGGTTGCCGGACAGGGCGCTGCCTACACCGTCGACCGCACGTTTGAACTGAACGCCGAGACCAAGGCAGCCCTCGAAGCAGGAACAGCGGTAGTGGTTGTGCACGGCCTGGACCCTGCAACCCTGAGCCCCGCCGCCCAGGCCGCCAAATCCGACCTTGTCCCCGAGCTTCCGCTGGCAGCCACGTCCCCTGCGCTCTGCGGCACGCTGAAAGCAGGCCAGATGACAATGCCCGTTGGTGGCGCCGACACCGGTGTCGCCGCAGAGCCCGGCGGCACGGATGCCGGCATGATCGCCCTGGGCGGCGGCCTGGTGCTCGCGGCTGCTGCCGGCGGAGCCTACGTGGTCCGCCGCCGCGGTGCGGGATCCGCGGCCTAGGGTCAGGACCGCGCGAGATCATGACGCTTCCGGATTCCCGCCGCCGTGGAGGCTTCGCGGCCTCCACGGCGG
>NZ_BAAHNO010000005.1:22068-58079 GCF_054656615.1 Arthrobacter sp. AD-310
CCCCCCCCGCCCCCGGGGCTTCTGCTCCTGCTCACCGTCTCCGCGTGCGGTCCCGGCGGCACCGGAGCGCCCGAGGCCGGGCCGCAGGCTTCCGCCTCGATGCCGCCGCCCGCGGCGCCCTCGACACCGGCCACCCCTTCCCCGGCCGGCGCCGCACCCGCGCAGCCACCACCACCCGCCGTCGCGCCTCCCGTCCTTGCAAGGTCGGAGCCGGTAACCCTGGCGATCCCGGCGATCGGCGTCCGGACCGATCTGCTGCATCTAGGCCTGCGGCCCAACGGTACGCTTGAGGTCCCGCAGGACACCGGCAACGGCGCCCCGGCCAGCTGGTACACCGGCTCCCCCACGCCCGGGGAACGCGGCCCCTCGGTGATGCTGGGCCATGTCAACGCGCTGGGCGGCCATTCGGGCGTCTTCAAGGATCTGCGCTCGCTGGCACCGGGTGCGGAGATCAGCGTTTCCCGCGCCGACGGCAGCACGGCGGTGTTCACAGTGGAGCGCGGCGCCCTCTACGGCAAGGACAGCTTTCCCACGTTCGAGGTCTACGGCAACACCGACGGAGCCGAACTGCGCCTCGTCACGTGCGACGGCTACGACCCCGCAACGGGGCTCTTCGACGACAACTACGTGGTCTACGCAAAGCTCAGAGCCTGACCAGAACCTACACCGCCGCCCAAATGGTGCGGCAAGGACGGACAAGCCATGAACCACCCTGCACCCCTGCTGGCTTCCCTGGCAGTGTCCTGCCTTCTCCTCTCCGGATGCGCCACGGCGTCGGGAGCAGCGGCGCCGCCTGCCTCCGGTGCGCCCGCTGCAACCCAATCCGGCCACGCCGGCGGCCACCACGCCTCCGTCGCCACCCGGCGGCCAAGCGTCGGACCCAGCGACGCTGCCGCGATGGTCTGCGGAGACCAACCCATGGACCGGCTTACGTCCATCCTTGACCTGAAGCAGGACCCGCACACCGCCAGCACCTGGGCGGACAGCACCTTTACCTGCGTCTACCACCTGGCGGAGGGCGCATTGGAGATATCCGTGAAAGAGGCTCCGGACCAGGCGTCCGCCCTGGAGTACTTCGAGGCGATGCAGGCGCTGGCGGCGGACGCCACACCCATTGAGGGGCTGGCGAACCTGGGCTTCCCCGCCTTTGAGACCGCGGGCGGATCTGCAGTGTTCCAGAAGGACAGCTTTGTCCTTGATGTTGACGCCTCAGGCCTTCCGGCAGCCATCGGCCCGGACGCCGTCACGCGGAACGCCCTGGCCTACCAGCTGTCCACCACCATTCTGGCCTGCTGGGTGGAGCACCACTAGCGCAGCTCAGACCACCTGGCGCCTGGCCGACGGCGATTCGCTTTCCACCGCGATGGCTTTGACCGCGTTGTCCAGGTACCTGCGCGCCTCGGCGGAGTTGGCTAGCTGCACCAGTTCGGCTGCGACCACCACCAGTTTGACGTTCCGGTGGCTGCTGGTGCTCACCAGCATCTTGAAAGCGTCGTCGGCGTCCATCTTCAGCTGGCCCATCAGGATCCCGCGGGCCTGGTCCACAACACTGCGGGTCTGTGTGGCACCGGCCACGGCGTCGCGGGCGGTCTTTTCCGTTTCGCGCTGGAGCGTGGAGGTCAGGTCCACCATCACACCTTCCAGCGCGATGACCTTGCCGTCCTCATCCACGATCCCTTCGCCCGAGGTCAGGACCCGCCGGGTGCGGCCCTTGGCATCAATGATCCGGTGATACATCGCGAAGTAGCCGCCGGTCTGCACCACCTGCGCAACGATTGCTTCGCACCGTGGCCGGTCCTCAGGATGCTTGTGCGAGTAGAGCAGCTCCAGGGTGGGAACCACATCACCGCGCCGGTAGCCATGCAGCTGGTACATCCCGTCCGACCACTGCAGCTTCCACCCCTCCACATCAGCGTGGTACGTCCCGGCGACACATTCGTTGTCCCCCAGAGCGCTGGAATAGGTATAGGGGCCGCTCAAATCAGTTGTCACAAGGCCACCTCCTCGTAGCACTTCAACGCATCCACGGCAGGCTGGCGCCGCCGCGGTCCTAGTACCAGTATCGCTAAACCGGACGGCGGAAGGTAGGGCGGGAAGCCCCCTTGACGGGACCGCCTCCGGCGCAGGCAGGGTATCCGACTCTTGACGCCCATACCCCCTGGGGGTATATTTCGAGGTGTTGTCAGTGAAGTGGTATGTCCCGGCGGCGCCCCCGCCTTCACAGCCGTTCAACCCCAGCACCCCTCCTGCAAGGAATAACCCTTCGTTCTGGATTGGAACTGACATGGACATCGAACACCGCACCGCCCTCCCCCTGGCTTCCTCCGGCTGCAGCTGCTGCTCCCCCGCCGGCGGCAGGCACAAGGCCCCTGCCGCCGTCGTCGTGCTGCCATCCCCGTCCAGTCCCCTGCGCGAATTCGCGGTGGAAGGCCTGACGTGCGGGCACTGCGTCAGCACGGTCGAGAAAGCGGTCGCCGCGCTCGACGGGGTCGAGTCCGCCGCAGTCGACCTGGTCCCGGGCGGCCGTTCCCGCCTGACCGTGGCAGGCGGCGCGTCCGATGCCGCCGTCCGCACAGCCGTTACCGCCGCCGGCTATTCGCTGGCCGCAGACTGACCAAGCGCCAGGAGCCACAGCCCCTGGCGCCCGAAGAGTTTGTCCTCCAGAGAGGAAGCGATGCAGGACCACACGCACCATGACCATCATCACGACGACGACGGCGGCCAGGCAGGCGGGACCCTCACCCACCCCGCAGCACAGGCAGCCCCTCCCGGCCACGCAGACGCCCCGCACATGCATACCGGACAACAAGGCCACGACGACGACCACACGGTCCACACCTCCGGCCAGCACGCCGGCCACAGCACCGCCATGTTCAAGAACCGGTTTTGGCTTACCCTGGCACTGTCCGTGCCGGTGGTGTACTTCAGCCCGATGGTGGGCCACATCCTGGGTTACATGGCACCCGCGTTTCCCGGCTCCGCCTGGATCCCGCCCGTCCTGGGCACCGTCATCTTCGCCTATGGCGGGCAGCCGTTCCTGAAGGGCGGGCTGCAGGAACTGAAGGACCGCCGGCCGGGCATGATGCTGCTTATCGCCATGGCCATCACCGTTGCGTTCGCGGCGTCGTGGGTCACCAGCCTGGGCCTGGGCGGGTTCGATCTCGACTTCTGGTGGGAGCTCGCGCTCCTGGTGGCCATCATGCTGCTCGGCCACTGGATCGAGATGCGAGCCCTGGGTTCGGCCCAGGGTGCGCTCGACGCGCTCGCGGCGCTCCTGCCCGATGAAGCCGAACGGGTCACCGGTGCAGGTATTGAAACAGTTCCTGTCTCCGAGCTCCGCCCGGACGACCTCGTCCTGGTGCGGCCCGGTGCGCGGATGCCCGCGGACGGAACCGTTGTGGACGGGCAGGCCGAGTTCGATGAAGCCATGATCACCGGCGAATCCAAAACTGTCCTGCGCGGACCCGGCGACGCCGTCGTGGCCGGAACGGTGGCCACGGACAACAGGGTCCGCGTCCGGATCACAGCGGTGGGCGACGACACGGCGCTCGCCGGGATCCAGCGCCTGGTGGCCGAAGCGCAGGCGTCGTCCTCCCGGGCCCAGGCCCTGGCCGACCGTGCCGCCGCCTTCCTCTTCTACTTTGCCGCCGGCGCCGGTGTGCTGACGTTCATTGCCTGGACCCTGATGGGCAGCGTTCCGGAGGCGGTCACCCGGACCGTCACCGTCCTGGTGATTGCTTGCCCGCACGCCCTGGGGCTGGCCATTCCCCTGGTCATCGCCATCTCCACCGAGCAGGCCGCCCGGGCCGGGGTGCTGATCAAGAACCGGATGGCCCTGGAACGCATGCGGACCGTTGACGTTGTCCTCTTCGACAAGACCGGCACGCTGACCACCGGCGAACCCGAGCTCAAGGACATCGCCGCCGCAGAGGGCGTGGACGCCGACCGGCTGCTTGCCCTGGCCGCCGCCGTCGAGTCCGACAGCGAACACCCCGTGGCGCGCGCCATCGTCCGTGCCGCCCGCGAACGGAACCTGGACCTGCCCCAGGCCGGCTCGTTCAGCTCCCTGACCGGGCGCGGCGTCCGGGCCAGCGTGGACGGACGCACGCTGCACGTGGGCGGGCCGGCGCTCCTGCGCGAGCTTGGCGCCGTCGAACCTCCCGCCGTGGCGGAGGTGACGCGCGGCTGGATGGAACGCGGCGCGGCAGTCCTGCACGTGCTCGACGGCGGCCAGGTCCTGGGAGCTGTGAGCCTGGAAGACGCGGTCAGGCCGGAGTCGCGGCAGGCCGTGGGGGCGCTGCAGAACCGTGGCGTCAAAGTTGCCATGGTCACCGGCGACGCCCGGCAGGTGGCGGAGGCGGTAGCGAAGGACCTTCGGATCGACGAGGTCTTCGCCGAGGTCCTGCCCGCGGACAAGGACAAGAAGGTGGCCGAACTCCAGGCCCGCGGGCTGAAGGTTGCCATGGTGGGCGACGGCGTCAACGATTCCCCGGCGCTGGCCCGCGCGGAAGTGGGGATCGCGATCGGCGCCGGAACGGACGTGGCCATGGAGTCGGCCGGCGTGGTGCTGGCCGGGAACGACCCGCGCGCCGTCCTGTCCATGGTGGACCTGTCCCGGGCCAGCTACCGCAAGATGTGGCAGAACCTGGTGTGGGCCACGGGCTACAACATCCTCTCGGTCCCGCTGGCCGCCGGCGTCCTGGCGTTCGCCGGGGTGGTCCTCTCACCCGCAGCCGGGGCCGTGCTGATGTCCGCGTCCACGATCGTGGTGGCCCTCAACGCCCAGCTGCTCCGGCGCCTGAAACTGAACCCGTCGGAGGTACGTTAGAAACACCGTGGCCGGATTGTCCGCCGGCCGCCACGCATCAACCCGCCGGAAGGAGGAGGCCATGACCGCACCAGCACGCGCCCTTGTGGTGTTCCGCCAGGCCGGGCTGCTCACTGCCCTGCTGGCCCTGGTGGCCGGAATCCTGGGCATGCACGTGATGACGGCGGACCACTCCGCCCACGGCGCCGGATCCGCGGGGCATGCGGTTGCGGCCGCCTCGGATGAGGGCCCGGCCGCTCCCGGGGAGCATGCGGCGCACCCGGCCGGGCACGCCGCCGTCGGCCACCTTTCGCACGGGACTTCCGGCGACGGGCACCTGGAGCCGGACAGCCATGCCGGGGCACCCGCACTGTTGACCGGTGCAGAGTCCTGCGGCGGGTCCTGCCCCGGCGCGGACGAGCAAGGCACTTCCTGTACTCCGTCCGCGCAGGCGGGATCGCTCACTGTGCTGCCACCCCGGACAGGCCTGGCCCTCCATCCGGCCCATGCCGCCGGCATCCAGCCTGGAACCGCCACCGCCCGGGTACCCTCCACGCCCACGCCCTGCGAACTGTCCATCAGTCGAACGTAAACCGCTGCACTGCTCCATGCCGGCAACGGCACAGACCTAAACGGCACAGGCCCGGCGCGCAGAAGCGTCCGCCGGGCACACAGTTCAGCTACTTTCCTAAGGACGTTCAACCATGACCATGAACATCAAGACCCTGTCCATCGCCGCCGCCCTCGCCGCCTCCCTGGGCCTGGCCGGCTGCGCCGCCGACTCCGGAAGCTCCGGCGGAAACACCATGCCCATGAACCACGGCAGCTCGTCCCCGATGCCGAGCATGATGCCTGACGCCGGCGCCGAGCATAACGAGGCCGACATCATGTTTTCCCAGATGATGATTCCGCACCACCAGCAGGCCGTGGAGATGAGCGACATCATCCTCGCCAAGCCGGACGTGCCCGCCGAAGTCACCGCACTGGCCACAAAGATCAAGGACGCCCAGGCTCCCGAAATCGAAACCATGACCGGGTGGCTTACCGGCTGGAATGTGCCCACCATGATGAGCGACCACTCCGGCCACGGCATGTCCGGCATGGTGGACGAAGCCGGAATCGACAAGCTCAACGCCGCAGGAGGAGCTGACGCGGCCCGGCTGTTCCTGGAGCAGATGATCGGCCACCACGAGGGCGCCGTTGACATGGCGCAGCAGGAGATCGGTGCGGGCAAGTACCCGGCCGCAGTCCAGCTGGCCCGGGACATCGTCACCGCCCAGGAGGCCGAGATCGCGGAGATGAAGCAACTGCTCACCACCATCTGACGCCCTTCCACTTCCTGCAACAAAACCGCCAACGCTCTCCCACCCCCACCGAGGGGTGGGAGAGCGTGCGGTGTGACGGCCGGCGCAGGGTGTGGCATGTTACGTTGAAAAGCACGGGCTGAACGGTCCGTCACCAGCTGGGAAAAGAGACACCTCCTTGGACACACCCGCGCCAGTACGAATCCTGACCGTCTGCACCGGCAACATCTGCCGGTCCCCGGTGGCCGAGCGGCTGCTGCAGGCGGGGCTGGACCAGGTGGTGCCCGGCGGGTTTGAGGTGTCCAGCGCCGGCACGCGGGCCCTCGTGGGCGAGCCAATGCAGCCCATCTCGGCCGACATCGTCCGCACGTTCGGCGGCGACCCGGAGGGGTTCGCCGCCCGCCAGCTGACGGCGAAGATCCTGCGCGGGGTGGACCTGGTGCTCACTATGACGTCCGGCCACCGCGGCGAGGTGCTGCAACTGGACGCCTCACTGCTGAAGCGCACCTTCACCATCCGCGAGTTCGCACGCATGCTCGATGTCCTGGACGAACGGGCCGCTTCCCCCCAAGGTGACGTCCCGCCGTCGGACGCGCCAGACGGCGGCGGCCACCTCGCCGCCAATGCGGCCTTCTGGCGCGGGCTGCCGGCGCGGGCCGCCGGGGTGCGGCACCTCTCCCTGCCGGCGGACGCCGCCGACAACGACATCGTGGACCCGTACCGCCGCGCCCCCGAGGTTTACCGGCAGATGGAGGACGAGATGGCCCCGGCCATCGTCTCGATCCTCCGGCACGCCCGCCTCAACTCCCCAGTACGCGGGGCCGCGTCGAATCCGTTGTAACGTTCCGGGGTCCTGTGGGATACCGCAGCATTGATGACAGTTTGGACACGCCTGTAGCCAGCGGAGGGCCGGCGGGCGGACACTGATCCCTACAGTCACGATGACGTGGAGGAACCATGAGTATCCCAGGCGGTTCTGACCCATCCGGAGCAACCGGGTCCGGGAAATCCGGCGCGCAGCCGCCAAGCCCGTCCGGGGCCGGGAGCATGGTGGCCCACGGCCGGCGCCGCTGGATCGCGGCGCTGCTGGCACTGGTTCTCCTGGCCGCCGGCGTCGTGGCAGTCATCAGCCTGAACCGGGCCGGAACGGAAGCGCAGCCTGCGGCGACGCAAAGCGAAACGCCCAGCCCCACGCCGTCGGGGACGCCCTCAGAGACGCCGACCGAAACAACCCCCTCAGCTCCCCCGCCCCCGCCGCCGCCTCCCCCCATCCCCGAACTTCCGGCGACCCCGATGAACGTCCTCGTCATCGGCAGCGACAGCCGTGCCAGTGCGCGCGAGGCTGCCGACCATACGGCCCGGACCGGCGAACCCATCGACCACAGGGCGGACACGCTGATGGTGGTCCACGTCCCGGCCGACCGGCACAGTCTCTACGTCATCTCGATCATGCGCGACCTCTGGGTGGACGTTCCCGGCCTGGGCGGCTCCAAGATCAACGCAGCGCTGCAGTATGGCGGGATCGACATGACCACCTCGGCGGTGCAATCGCTGCTGGGTATCACGATCGACCACACGCTGATGCTCGACTTCATCGGCTTCCGAAACCTCATTGACGGGCTGGGCGGCATTGACGTCAACGTGCCCACCGCCTTCCAGTCAACGTTCGACACCTTCCACGTCTTCTCCCAGGGCATCAACCACCTGGACGGCCAGGCCGCGCTCGAGTTCACCCGCGAACGGTACGGCTTCAGCGACGGCGACTTCCAGCGGGTCCAGAACCAGCGAATCATGCTCCGGGCCATCCTTGCCCGCCTCACCGCCGGCGGCGCGCTGATGGACGTCAACACGGTGCGGTCACTGGTTGATTTCGCAAGCTGCTGCCTTACAGTGGACCGCGGCTTCGACCCCGTCCAGGCCGCCATCCTGGCCTACAGCCTCCGGAACCTGGACGTTAACGCCATCGGCACCATGACGTTGCCCACCGCGGGAACCGGCATGGTGGCCGGACAGTCCGTGGTGTTCCCGGATTACGGCGGGATCGCCGCCGTAGGGGCTGCCCTGAGGGAAGGCCGGATCGCGGAGTTCGCAAGGCCGTAGGGGTTGCAGTGCCCTTTCCCTGCGCAATGAACCCGGGGTTCACCGCGCAGGGACTGCCCCGCCGCAATGAACTCCGGCCTCGCTGCGTCGGTGCGCCCGTGCTCCCGGGAAGCCACCCCGCTGTTCAGCCCCGCCTCACCGTGTGTTTACCCGCCGGCCAGAGTCCGGGTGCCCGGCGGCGGCAGCCTGAGGATATGACTGACATTTCCCGGATTTCCCGCCGCACCATCGTCAAGGGTTCGGTCCTTGCCGCCGCCCTGGCCTCCGTCCCGGGCGCCGCCAACGCCGCGCCAACAACATCTCCCGCCGGCGTCGCGCTGGTCCGGAACCGTCTGACGCTGCCCAGCGGCATCGCCACCGGGGACGTGACCTCGGATTCGGCGGTGCTGTGGTCCCGGTCCTCGGGTGCCGGTCGGATGACGGCGGTCCTGCGGGCAGTGGACGACGGCGGCGCGATCCTCCGCGGCCGCGGCGCCTTTGAGCGGGTCCTCCGCGGTCCCCGTGCTACCCAGGCGTCGGACTTCACCGCGAAGATCCACGCCGGCAACCTGCCCTCCAACACCAGGTTCGCGCTCGAGATCAGCTTCGAGGACGACGGCGGCGCGGCCGGTGAGACGGCCCGCGGCGCCTTCCGCACGGCCCCCGACGCCGGGACGTACAACGGCAAGGGCCGCACCGGTGACACCAGCAACGGCGGCGAGGTGCAGGCGTCGTCCGCGCAAAGCTTTGTGTGGACCGGCGACACCGCGGGCCAGGGCTGGGGCATCAACGAGGAGATCGGCGGGATGCGCGGCTACCGGGCCATGCACCAAACCCGGCCGGACTTCTTCATCCACTCCGGCGACACCGTGTACGCGGACGGGCCCATCCCTGAAACCGTGGTGGAGAAGGACGGGCAGGTGTGGCGGAACCTGGTCACCGAGGAGGTGTCCAAGGTGGCTGAGACACTCGACGAGTACCGCGGCCGGCACCGCTACAACCTGATGGACGCGAACATGCGGGCCATGTTCGCCGACGTTCCCGTGTTCGCCAACTGGGACGACCACGAGACCACCAACAACTGGTACCCGGGCGAAATCCTGGACGATCCCCGCTACACGGTCCGGGACGTGAACACGCTCGCCGCGCGCGGCCGGCAGGCGTGGCAGGAGTACATGCCGATCGCCGAGGGTGCCGCATCGTGGCGGCCGGGCACGTTCGACGACGGCGGCCAGTACCAGCCCGCGCGCATCTACCGGAAGATCTCCCGCGGCCCGCAGCTGGATGTCTTCTGCCTCGACATGCGCACGTTCAAGTCGCCCAACACGGACGGCAAGGAAGCGTACGCCACAAACATCCTGGGCCAGGAGCAGGTGGACTGGCTGATCCGGGAGGTGTCGGCGTCGAAGGCCACGTGGAAGGTGATCGCCGCGGACCTGCCGCTGGGCATCATCGTGCCCGACGGGGCCGTGAACCAGGAGAGCCTGGCCAACCGGGACCCGGGCGCTCCCCTGGGCCGGGAACTGGAGATCGCGGGCGTGCTGAGCGCGTTCAAGCGGAACCGGGTGAAAAACATCGTCTGGCTCACCGCCGACGTGCACTACTGCGCCGCGCACCACTACTCCCCCGAACGGGCCGCGTTCACCGACTTCGACCCGTTCTGGGAATTCGTGGCCGGGCCCATCGCTGCCGGCTCGTTCGGACCCAACGCAATGGACGGGACGTTCGGCCCTGAGGTGGTCTTCTCCAAGGCCGGCCGCTTTCCGGGCGAGTCCCCGCGTAACGGCGAAAACCAGTTCTTCGGGCACGTCCAGCTTGAAGACGGGTCCTTTACCGTCAGCCTGCGGAACGCCAACGGGGCAACGGTGTTCTCGAAGGTGCTGACGCCGGAGCGGTAGCCGCCGGGCGGACGACGGCGGCAGGCCGCCGTCGTCCGTTTATCCTTCCGGCCCTGTGGGTACGGCCGCAGGTAGTGTTCCTGATTTCGGCGCGGACGGGGTGAGCATTCATGAACGACGACGGACTGACGCAGGCGGTGCAGGAGGCCGGGGCGGTGGAGCTGCTGCTGATCCGGCACGGCGAGAGCGAAGGCAACGTTGCGGCCACCGAGGCCCGCCTGGCGGGGGCGGAAGTCATCGACGTGCCCGCCCGTGATGCCGATGTGACCCTTTCCGATACCGGGCGGGAACAGGCCAAGGCGCTGGGGACCGCTCTGGCCCGGGTCACCGAGGAGTTCCGTCCGGACGCGGTGGTGTCGTCCCCGTATGTCCGCGCACGGCAGACCGCCGAAATCGCGGTGGAAACTGCCGGCTGGCCGGTGAAAGTGCGCATGGATGAGCGGCTGCGGGACCGGGAACTGGGTATCCTCGACCGGCTGACCAGGTTGGGAGTGGAAACCCGTTATCCCGTGGAAGCCGAGCGGCGGTCCTGGCAGGGCAAGCTGTACTACCGGCCGCCGGGCGGGGAGTCCTGGGCTGATGTGGCGCTCCGGCTCCGGTCGTTGCTGGACGAACTCAACAACCTGGGCTCGGGGCACCGCGTGATGCTGGTTTGCCACGATGCCGTGATCATGCTGTTCCGGTACGTCCTGGAGGGCATGTCCGAGCAGGAACTGCTGGACCTCGCCGCCAGCGAGGCCGTGCTGAATGCGTCCATGACCCGGTACGTCCGTCCTTCCGGTGTTGGGCCATGGACGCTGGAGAGCTTCAACGTGGCGGACCACCTGGCCGAGCAGGGCGTCGAGGTGACCGAGCATGCCGGGGATGCCAGTGTCCACCCGCGCTGATGCCGCCAACCCGGTCCTGGTGACGCCGTCGCTGCTGCGCGACTGGCCGTTGCCGGCACCCGGCGAGGACAAGTATTCCCGCGGATCGGTGCTGGTGGTCGGCGGGGCACGGGCGACGCCCGGTGCCGCCCTGCTGGCAGGGGCCGCCGCGCTCCGGGCGGGCGCAGGGAAGCTCACCCTTGCCGTGGCCGAGTCGGTGGCGGTGCAGGCGGGGGTTGCGCTGCCCGAATGCGGAGCGATCGGCCTGCCCGAAAACACCACCGGGTCCGTGACCGCCGAGGGGCTGGACCGGATCTCGTCCTACCTGGACCGGGGGGACGCCATCCTGGTGGGCCCCGGCCTCGACGATCCCGATCTGGCGGAGGAACTCCTGCGGGCCCTGCTGGAGCGGGAGGAACCCGCAGGCGCGCGTGACGGCGAAGGCGGGGGCGCCGTCGTGCTGGATGCGTATGCGCTGGGCGGCCTGGTGAAGCTGGAAGACAAGCTGGAGCCGTGGCGCGGCCGGCTGATCCTGACCCCGAATCCGACGGAGGCGGCCGTCCTGCTGGGCCGGGATATCGGTGACCTCGAAGCCGATGTGGCCGCCATCGCCAAACAGTTCGACGCCGTGGTGAGTTGCCAGGGCCTGGTCGCACAGCCGCCCGGCGCCCCGGATGAACCGGCGCTGTGGAAGATCACCACCGGGTATGGCGGACTGGGGACCTCCGGGAGCGGGGACGTGCTGGCCGGCGCCATCGCGGGCCTTCGGGCGCGCGGCACCACCGGGTCACAGGCTGCCTGCTGGGGGACGCATCTTCATGCGGCGGCCGCCGACCGTCTCGCCAGCAGGCTGGGTCCGCTGGGGTTCCTGGCGCGCGAACTCGCCGACGAACTGCCCGCGCTGATGCTGGAACTGAACACCTAGTCCAACGCGGGCAAAGGGATGGCCCCCTGCTTGGAAGCTCGGGGGCCATCAATCGGAGGGGATCACTCGCAACTGCCGATGCGCTACCGGCGCTGTGGCGTTCCTTAAAGGCAAACCGCCCAAAACTGGCAGATACAACGCGTTCGGATCCTCCCGGTAACCCTTTTCTACACCCCGGTGGCGCCCCGGACAAGGGATCCCCGCGGGTAACATAGACGGCCCCCGGCCGAAGCCGGGGGCCGCCGCATCGGGACATTCAGGTGTTGCTGCCGGTGCGCTGTCTGGCGCGGTGGCGTGCACTCATGGCAATCCGCCCAAAAAGGCAGTCATCATCGGTACCCGACATCCCGATCCTGCAGGGGACCTAGGCTGCGATCTCTTGCTTTGCCCCCTTCGTTTCAATCTCGATCTTGCGTGGCTTGGCCTTTTCGGCGACCGGGATCCGCAGCGTCAGGACACCGGCGTCGTACGTGGCTTTCACGTTGTCGACGTCGAGGGTGTCCCCGAGGATCAGCTGGCGGCTGAAGACGCCGCGCGGCCGCTCGGAGGCAATCAGTTCGGTGTCCTTGCCCGTGACGTCGGGACGCTCGGCCCGGACCGTCAGGACATTCCGTTCCACATCCAGGTCCACTGAATCCACTGCGACGCCGGGCAGGTCAAAAGCGACGACAAATTCCTGGCCTTCCCGCCAGGCATCCATTGGCATCGCTGCCGGACGCGCTGACGTGCCGAGGACCTGCTGGGCCAGCCTGTCCAGCTCGCGGAACGGATCGGTGCGCATCAACATGGCTTCCCTCCTTGTAAGGAATGGTCCAACACTGTTCCTGGTCTCAGCCGATCTGTATTGGCTGATATAGATTTTTTAGCACCGTGGACGGAGATCTGCAAGCGGTCCGGCAGGGAATTTTTGGATGTTTTCTGGGGCGTTTCCGGGCAGCGAAAAGGGGCCCTTCGCGGGATGCAAAGGGCCCCTCCGGCAGTGTTTGTGTCAGCTTCTGGTGGGATCCGGGCGGAGCGGCGCCGGCCCGGGGTCGGGCACGGGCAGCGGGCCGGGTGCCGGCGGTGCCGGGAATGGATTGGGCGCCGGATGGCCGGGCTGCGGCTGCGTGGGGTCCGTTGGTGTGGGCTCCGGACCCGGTTCCGGCGGAAACGGCTCGGGTTCGTGCACTGGCGGGATGGTCATGAACTTCCCCTCTCACGCTGGGCGGATGTGCCTTGCGGTGAACACAATACGCCTGCGGCGTGGGAGCCACTAGGGCTTCCCCGGTAGCGAACGGCCCCGGGAATTGTCCCACGCGGTGGCTATATTGAATCCATGACCTCCACTCCGCTGCAGGATCCCGCCAGCCCCTCCGCGTCCGCCGCCCCGCCGGTGGCCAAGCGGGTCCCCCTTGAACGGACGCACCACGGGCACACGTTCGTGGACAACTACGAGTGGCTGCGGGACAAGGAATCCGCCGAGGTGGTGGCGCACCTGAAGGCCGAAAATGCCTACCAGGAGGCGGTCACCGCCCACCAGGAACCGCTGCGCGAGGCCATCTTCCAGGAGATCAAGGGCCGCACCCAGGAGACCGACCTTTCCGTCCCGCACCGCAAGGACGGCTGGTGGTACTACAGCCGCTCGGTGGAGGGCAAGGAGTACGGCATCCAGTGCCGGGTGAAGGCCGCCGACACCGACGACAAAATCGCCGACTGGACGCCGCCCGCCGTCGAGCCGGGCGTCGACGTGCCCGGTGAGCAGATCCTGCTGGACGGCAACGTCGAGGCGGAAGGGCAGCCGTTCTTCTCCATCGGCGGCACCGCCGTGACCGTGGATGGCAACCTTTACGCCTACGCCGTGGACAACTCCGGCGACGAACGGTTCACCCTCCGGATCAAGGACCTCCGCACCGGCGAACCGCTCCCGGACGTCATCGAGAACGTCTTCTACGGCGTCTCCTTCTCCCCCGACGGCACCCGCATCTTCTACACGGTCGTGGACGACTCCTGGCGCCCCTACCAGGTGAAGGCGCACGTCCTGGGCACCCCCGTCACGGACGACACTGTCATCTACCAAGAGGACGACGCCGCCATGTGGCTCGGCTTCGAACTCTCCGCCGACCGCCGGCACCTGGTCCTGGGCATCGGCTGCTCCGAGTACAGCGAAACCCGGCTGCTGCGCTTCGACGACCCCGGGCAGGCGGTCACCACCGTCATTTCCCGCAACGAGCGTGTGCTGTACGAGGCCGAGCCGTTCCTCCTCGCCGGGCCGGACGGGCAGAGGCAGGAGAAGCTCCTCATCACCCACAACCGCGGCGCCGTCAACTCCATGGTGTCCCTGGCGGACCCGGCCGAGCTGCAGAAGCCGCTCTCCGAGCAGCGGTGGCAGACCGTCGTCGAGCATTCCGACGACGTCCGCGTCAACGGCGCCGGCGTCACGTCCACGCACCTGATCGTCTCCATCCGCAAGGACACCATTGAACGCGTTCAGGTGACGGGCCTCGCCGGGCTCGGCACACCGGCGCAGCAGGCACCCGTGGAACCGGCCTTCGACGAGGAGCTCTACACCGCCGGTGTGGGCGGGTCCGACTACGACGCCCCCGTGATCCGGCTCGGCTACACCTCCTACTTCACCCCGTCCCGGGTCTACGACTTCGTGCTGCCCACTGCTGGGCGGCCCGCCGGCGAACTGCTGCTCCGCAAGGAAAGCCCCGTCCTGGGCGGCTACGACGGCAGCGATTACGTCGCCACCCGGGAATGGGCGACGGCGGCGGATGGCACCCGCATCCCACTGTCCGTCCTGCGGCACAAGAGCATCAAGCAGGACTCGACGGCGGCCGGCCTGGTCTACGGATACGGTTCCTACGAGATGAGCATGGACCCCGGTTTTGGCATCGCCCGGCTGTCCCTGCTGGACCGCGGCGTGGTGTTCGTTATCGCCCATATCCGCGGCGGCGGTGAGCTGGGCCGGCACTGGTACGAGGACGGCAAGAAGCTCACCAAGAAGAACACCTTCACCGACTTCATCGCCGCCACCGACTGGCTGGCCGGCTCCGGCTGGGTGGACCCTTCCCGGATCGCCGCCTTGGGCGGGTCCGCCGGAGGCCTGCTGATGGGCGCCGTGGCGAACATGGCCCCGGAAAAGTACGCGGCCATCGTGGCGCAGGTCCCGTTCGTGGACCCGCTCACCAGCATCCTGGACCCGGAACTGCCGCTGTCCGCGCTGGAGTGGGAGGAATGGGGCAACCCGATCACGGACCCCCAGGCCTACGCCTACATGAAGTCCTACTCCCCTTACGAGAATGTCCGGGAGGTCGCCTACCCGAAGATCGCGGCGGTCACGTCCTTCAACGACACCCGCGTCCTGTACGTGGAGCCGGCCAAGTGGGTGCAGGAACTCCGGAACAAGACCACCGGCTCCGAGCCGATCGTCATGAAGATCGAGATGGACGGCGGGCACGGCGGCGCCTCCGGCCGGTACGTGCAGTGGCGTGAACGCGCCTGGGACTACGCGTTCATCGCCGATGCCCTGGGCGCCACAGACCTGCTGCCAGGAGCCGGCCTGAAGTAGCACACCCGCGCCAGGAAGCATACGGCGGCGGCGCGTCCCGCCGTCGTACGCCCCGCTACCTTCGAAAGCTCATCATGCTTACTATTGTCTGGCACCAACTCCGCGCCGCCGGGCACCCTGCCCGCAGCAACCCCAGCTAGGAGAAGACATGGCACTGAGCAAGGGAACGTCAGTGGAGTGGAACACTTCGCAGGGCAAAACGCACGGCAAGATCGTGGAAAAGAAGACCAGCGACTTTGAGCTGGACGGGCACACCCACCGGGCCAGCGAGGACGAGCCGCAGTACGTGGTGGAGTCCGCCAAAACAGGTGCCCGGGCGGCGCACAAGGCGTCGGCGCTGACTGAGAAGAAGTAGCGCAATGGCAGGCCAGCACGAGGTGGTGGTCATCGGCGGCGGCAACGCCGGTGTTTCCCTTGCGGCCCGGCTGGAGCGCTACGGCGTCAAGGATGTGGCCCTGATCGAGCCCAAGGACCACCACCTGTACCAGCCGCTGTTCTCGCACATCGCGGGCGGCCGGGCGTCGGCGAAGGAAGCCGTGCGCTCCCAGGAATCGGTGATCCCCAAAGGTGTCACGTGGATCCGGGACAGGGCCGTGGACGTCGATGCCAACACCAATACCGTCACCCTCGGGTCCGGGTCCACGGTCGCCTACGGGCAGTTGGTCGTGTGTCCAGGGCTGCAGTACGACTGGGACGCGGTGCCGGGACTGGCGGAGGCTGCGCACTCCCCCCACGGCGCCTCGCACTACGAGTTTGAACTGGCACCGAAGGCCTGGACCCTGCTCAGTGGATTAACGTCCGGGACGGCGGTGTTCACCATGCCGGCGGGGCCGATCAAGTGCGGCGGGGCAAGCCAGAAGCCCATGTACCTGGCCTGCGACTACTGGCGGGAACAAGGCGTCCTAGACAAAATCCGGGTGGTGATGGTCCAGCCCTACCCCACCGTGTTCGGCGTCCCCGAGGTGGACCGGGAACTGGACCGCAAGATCGCCGAATACGGCATCGAGCTGTGGACCGACAGCGAGCTGGTGTCCGTGGACGCCGGGCGGCAGACGGCCACCATCCGGAACGTTGAAACCGGTGTTGAGGACCAGCTGCGCTATGACGTCCTCAACGGGGTTCCGCCGCAGTCCGCACCCGACTGGCTGAAGGCCACGGACCTGCCGGCCGCCGGGGACAAGGGCGGGTTCGTGGAAGTGGACCGGCAGACCCTGCGGCACCTCCGCTACCCCAACGTGTGGTCGCTGGGTGATGCCGCCGCCACCACCAATTCAAAGGCCGGCGGGGCCCTGCGGAAGCAGACCAAAGTCCTCGCCAGGAACCTGGTTGCCGTGCGGAAGGGCAAGCCGCTGCCGGCGAAGTACAACGGCTACTCGGTGTGCCCGTTCACCGTTTCACGGGACACGGTGGTGTTCGCGGAATTCGATGACCGGTACCGGCCCATGCCCACCATCCCGCGGGTGCCGACGTGGAACGAAAGCAGGCTGTCCTGGGTGGTGGACCGGGACCTGTTCCCGCGGCTCTACTGGAACCTGATCCTCAAAGGCCGGCTGTAGGCGGCGCCGCCGCTAGCCACCAACGACGGCGGCGGTCGCCTCGGCGATCGCACGCTCCTCGTCCGTGGGCACCACCAGGACGGGGATGGCGGACTGCGGCGTGGAAATCACCCGCGGTTCCTTTGACCGCTCAGTGTTCAGGCCGCCGTCGAGCTCGATGCCCAGGGCCCCCAGCCGGTCCGCCACCAGGGCGCGGAACTGGTGGGAGTTCTCCCCGATTCCGGCCGTGAACACCAGCGCCTTCGCCCCGCCGACGGCCACGTGGTACCCGCCGATGTACTTGGCCAGCCGGTACGACGTCACGGCCAGCGCCATGGTGGCCTTCGCGTTTCCGGACTCGGAGGCTTCCACCACGGAGCGCATGTCGTTGTTCCCGGCCAGGCCCTTCAGGCCGGATTCACGGTTCAGCATGGTGTCGATGTCCTCCGGCGTCCAGCCGGCGCGGCCCAGGAACACCAGGATGGAGGGGTCGAGGTCGCCGGAGCGCGTGCCCATCACCAGGCCTTCCAGCGGGGTGAAGCCCATGGAGGTGTCCAAGGAGCGTCCGCCCTGGATGGCCGTGACGGAGGCGCCGTTGCCCAGGTGGGCGATGACGCCGTCGAACTCCTCCACGGGAACGTCCAGCAGCGCGGCGGCCCGGCGTGTGACGTACTCGTGCGAGGTGCCGTGGAATCCGTACCGGCGGATGCCGTGGTTGGTGTAGAGCTCGTCGGGGACGGCGTAGCGCCAGGCGTGTTCGGGGAGGGTGCGGTGGAACGCGGTGTCGAACACGGCCACCTGCGGCATGTCCGGCCACTTCCTGGTGATGGCACGGATGCCCAGGACGTTGGCCGGGTTGTGCAGCGGGGCGAGCGGGTTGAGCCGCTCGATGGCGCGGGTGATTTCATTGTCGATCAGCACGGGCTCGGCGAACCGTTCCCCGCCGTGGACCACGCGGTGCCCCACTGCTCCCAGCTGCAGGTCGCCCAGCTCCCGGTGGATGGCGGCGTCGACCTGCTCCAGCGCCTCGGCATGGTCCCGCGGGCCCACGATCTCACCGTCGCCGTCGCCCCCGTTGCCCTGCCCGATCTTCTCGATAAGCCCTTCGGTCAGGACAGTTCCGGCCGCGACGTCACGGACCTGGTACTTGAGCGAGGACGAGCCGGAGTTGATGACGAGCACGAGCACGGGGGCCTCCTGGGGCTTGCTTCTGCGGTTCAACCCCACCCTATATGCGTGGGCACGCGGCGTTGATTCCTTGCGGATCGGGGCGGGCTGTGCCTACAGTCGGCGGACAGGCTGGACCACGCGCGAGAGGACATTTCCATGACGAATGAACCCGCTTCGATCGACGAGAACGACCCCACCAACACGGGATCCAGCAGCACCGCACCGCTGAATGCACAGCCGGACTCCGGCGGCGGGAAGCAGGATCCCACCGGCGTCGAGGGCGCGAACCCGGCGCTGGACGACACCGGCCACCTCAAGGCCGGCGAGACGGGCGAGGCGCCGGAAGCCCCCGAAAACACGGAGGACCTGGACCTCACGCCGCAGGGCCTCTCGGACGAGCCGGCCAAGGAAGAAGACAAGGAGAGCCTGGCCAAGCCGGACAACAGCTGACCACGGACAAAGTACGACGGCGGCACCCGCCCGGGTGCCGCCGTCGCCCTTTATCCGTTGCCAGGTCAGGAGCAGGCTTCCTGCCGTTGCCGCTGCTCCGCCAGGTACCCGAACAGCCGGCGCAGGCCGAACGACCACTCCGGCAGTTCCTCGCAAGCACCCACCCTGTTGACCAGGGCGCCGAGGTGGCGGCTGCGGATGGTCACCACATCCCCGTGTTTGTGGGTGAAGCCCTGGCCGGGTTCGTCCCGGTCCTGGGTCGGGGCGAACAGCGTGCCGGTGAACAGGGCGAACCCGTCAGGGTACTGGTGGTGGCTGCCGTGCGTGGCGGCCACGAGCTCCTCGAAAGGCCGGCTGATCCGCGCCACGCTGTTCCGGCCCTCCAGCAGGTACCCCTCCGGGCCTTCCACGCGCAGCAGGATTTCCTCGTCGCGGAGGGTGTCCAGCGTGAAGTCGCCGTCGAACAGGCGGATCAGGGGTCCCAGCGCACTGGAGGCGTTATTGTCCTTGGCCTTGCCGAGCAGCAGGGCGCTGCGGCCTTCCACGTCACGGAGGTTGACGTCGTTTCCCAGCGTTGCCCCGACCACCTGTCCCCCGGATGTGGCGATCAGCACCAGTTCCGGTTCCGGGTTGTTCCAGGAGGAGAAGGACGGGATGCCGATGCCCGCGCCCAGCCCCACCGAGGACAGGACAGGCGCCTTGGTGAACACCTCCGGGTCAGGGCCGATCCCCACCTCCAGGTACTGCGACCACAGCCCTTCGGCCATCAGGACCCGTTTGGCCTCGACCGCCTCCGGCGAACCCGGCCGCAGGGCGGCGATGCTGCCGCCCAGGGCACGGCCCACCAGCGCGCGGACCTCCGCGGCACGTCCGGCGTCACCGGCGCACCGTTCCTCGATGACGCGTTCGATCATGCTGTCCACGAAGGTGACACCGCAGGCCTTGACCACCTGCAGGTCAACGGGAGCCAGCAACCTCACCCGCGCTTCATCCCCCGCCAGGGAGGCGTCGACGACGTCGGCCGCCGCCCAGCGCGGTTCGGCCAGGCCGGGATCCAGGAGGGCAGCCCGGACCGCCCCGGCCGGGTCCGGAAGTTCCAGCAGGTCGGCAACCGTTCCGGCGAGGCGGTGGAGATCGAAGACCGTGCCCCCGCGGACAGCCACCACGCGCGGGCCCGCCGTTTCCACGTCCCAGACACGGCCGATCAGCAGTGCCTGGTCCGCGTCCTCGGGAAGCACCGAGCGTACTGCTTCTGACAAGGAGCTCACTGCTGTCCTTCCTTCCCGGCCCCGCCGGTGGCTTCCCCGCGCGCGGGGTGGTGCCAGACGCCGTCGACCCTTTGCGGGACCCGCCAGGGGTTGCCGTCCTGCAGGGGTTCGGGCAGCCGCGACGCCGGGAACGACTGGTAGGCCACCGGGCGCAGGAAGCGGCGGATGGCCGCCGTCCCCACCGAAGTGGTGGCCGACGTCGTGGCCGGGTACGGGCCGCCGTGGTGCTGGGCGTAGCTGACGGTCACGCCGGTGGGCCAGCCGTTCCAGAGGACCCGGCCACTGATGTCGGCGAGCCGGGCAGCGAGGGCGGAGACGTCGTCGTCCTCCTCCGCCTGCAGGGTGGTGGTCAGCTGGCCTTCCAGCAACCCGGCCAGGGCGGGCAGCTCCGCCTCGTCGTCGTATTCGACCACTAGGCTGGCCGGGCCGAACATCTCCTGGCGGAGCAGGTCCGGGTTGTTCCGGACATCCTCCGAGGTGGTGCGCAGGACAGTGGGGGCCGGTTCGTCGGCGAAGGTGCCCTCCACCAGGACGCCGACGCCGCTGCTGTCCCGCAGCCGGGTGACGGCGTCCGCATAGCCCGCGTGGAGGCGGGGGCTGAGCAGCCGGGCGGAGGTGAACCCGTCGAGTGCCTCCTGCAGCCGGCCGCGGATGACGTCCGCGTGCCCGGCCGGGACGAACAACAGCCCGGGCTTGGTGCAGAACTGGCCCATCCCCAAAGTGAAGGAGCCGGCATAGCCGGTGACGATCTCCGCCCCCCTGGCGGCCCACGCCCTGGCCGTGACGAATACCGCGTTAATGCCGCCCAGCTCGCCGAAGAACGGGATGGGTTCGGGACGGGCGGCGATCCGGTCCAGCAGCGCGCGGCCGCCTGCCGTGGAGCCGGTGAATCCGACGGCCTTGACCAGCGGGTGGTCCACGAGTGCCTCGCCGGCCTGCCGCCCGGTCACCAGCGAAAACAGGCCCGACGGCGCACCGGCACCTTCCAGCGCTGCTGTGACCACCTGAGCTGTCCGCGCGGCAAGTTCGCGGTGCGCGTCGTGGGCCTTGTGCACCACGGAACAGCCGGCGGCGAGTGCGGACGCCGTGTCGCCGCCCATCACGCTGAACGCGAAGGGGAAGTTGGAGGCGCCGAAGACTCCGACCACGCCGAGCGGCACGTTGTACCGGCGCAGGTCCGGCCTTGGACCCATGCCCCAGCCGGGGTCGTCGTGGTCGATGGTGGCGTCGAAGTGCTCGCCCCTGCGGATCTCGTCTGCGAAGAGCCTCAGCTGGAACACTGTGCGCTTCAACTCGCCGACCAGCCGCGCTTCCGCCAGGTGCGTCTCCCGGACGGCGGTCTCCACGAGCCCCGTGGCGGACTGCTCGAGTCCGTCGCCAATGGCCTCGAGCCAGCCGGCGCGGATGTCCGGGTCCGCCAGGCGGCCTTCTTCAAAGGCGCGCTGCCCTGCATCGACGGCGGCGGCGAGTTCCCCGGCAGTGGTGGGCTGGGCAGTTGTGGGCTGGGCCCGGACGACGGCGGTCTCGGCCGGGGCGGTCACAGGCCGGCTCCGGCAGTGCTCAGAGACCCGCCGGTGACGGCCGCGCGGCTGCCCACCTCCTGCCAGCCCGCACCGCCCGGGAACTCCCAGCGGGCGCGGGAAGCAGTGAGCATTTCGGCGCCCGTGCCGGGCAGTTCCGGCGCGGCGTAGCGGCCGTCGACAATGCGGACCGGCTCGGCGAAGTGCTCATGGAGGTGGTCCACGAATTCGATCATCCGGTTCTCCTGGCTGCGGCCCACCACGGCGTAGTCGAAGAAGGAGAAGTGCTGGACCAGTTCGCACAGGCCTACGCCGCCGGCGTGCGGGCAGACGGGGACGCCAAACTTGGCGGCCAGCAGCAGGATGGCGATGTTCTCGTTGACTCCTGCCACCCGGGTGGAATCAAGCTGCAGGACGTCAATGGCGCCGGCCTGCAGGAGCTGCTTGAAGATGATCCGGCTCTGCACGGCTTCACCGGTGGCCACACGGACCGGGCTGACGCCCTTGCGGATGTCGGCATGCCCCAGCACGTCGTCGGTGCTGGTGGGTTCTTCGATCCAGTACGGATCGAACCCGGCGAGTTGGTTGACCCAGTCGATGGCCTCGGACACTTCCCAGCGCTGGTTGGCGTCGATGGCGATGGGCAGGCTGCCCACGGCTTCCCGGGCCAGGGCCATGCGGCGGCGGTCGTCGTTGATGTCACCGCCCACTTTGAGCTTGATCATGGAGAACCCGTCGGCAGCGGCCTCTTTGCTCAGCCGGACCAGCTTCTCGTCGCTGTAGCCCAGCCAGCCGGGGGACGTGGTGTAGGCGGGGAAGCCTCCAGCCTTGAGTTCGGCAATGCGGCGCTCCTTGCCGTCCTGGCCCGCCCGGAGGATCTCGAGCGCCTCCTCGGGGCTGAGGGCGTCCCTGATGTGGGTGAAGTCCACGACGCTGACCAGCTCTTCGGGACTCATCTCGCTGAGCAGCAGCCACAGCGGCTTGTTCTCGCGGCGCGCGCGGATGTCCCAGAGCGCACTCACCAGGGCGCCGCAGGCCATTTGGGTGACCCCCTTTTCGGGTCCCAGCCAGCGCAGCTGGGAGTCATGGACGAGCAGGCGGGATGCGGCGCCGAGGTCGTAGATAAGTTCGTCGATGTCCCGGCCCACGAGCAGGCTGGCGTAGGAGTCGATGGCGGCAGTCAGGATCTCGTTGCCGCGGCCGCAGCTGAACACGAAGCCGTGGCCCTCGTCGCCCCCGTCCGTACGGATGACGACATAGGCGGCGGAGTAATCCGGGTCGACGTTGACCGCGTCGGAGCCGTCAAGCTCCAGGGAGGTGGGAAAGCGGACGTCCTGGGTCTTGATGGACGTGATGGAAGGCATGGGGTGTCTTCTTTCGGGAGTTTTCAACGGTGAACGATTCCTATATGAATTGCAATAATCATATAGGTTATGTGATCCACGTCAAGACTTCCGCCATCCCGCCACTGGCGAAGGACACAAAAAAGCCCCGGCAGGCCATGTGCTTCATGCCTGCCGGGGCCACGTGACGCCTATGGGATGATCCGCCTTTTCGGCGGCCCGCCGTCCTCCAGGGGCTCGAGTTCCCCCTGGAATGCCTGGGCAAACCTGTCAAAGGAGTTTCGGATGTGCGTGGTCATGGCCTGCTCGGCCCGTTCGGGATCGCAGTCCTGGATTGCCTCGCGGATGGCGGCGTGTTCAGCGACGGTGATGGCGCCGTCCACATCCGCGGGGTACAGCCGGAAGGTGTGGAGGTGGCAGTGGGTCTGCGCAAAGGCGTGCCGCACCACCGGGTTGCCGGAGGCTGCAAGGATGGTGTCGTGGAACCGCGTGTCGTGCGCCACCAAATCCTGCCGCAAATCGGCGGTGGACTTCATGGCCTCCCGAAAGCCGGCCAGCTCCTTCTCCAGGGTGGCAGCGGGATTGGCCAGCCTGTCCACGGCCGCCGCGCGCGCCGCCCAGGGTTCCACCAGGAGCCGGAACTCGAACAGCGAGCGCAGCTCCGGAAGGTCCAGCAGTGGCGTGGTGCTGTAGCCCCGGCCAGGGTTGTAGACCACCAGGTTGTCCCCCTCGAGGCGCTGGAGCACCTCCCGCACCGGGGTCTGCGAGACGCCGAGGCTGCGCGCCACGCCGTCGATATTGATCCGCGTACCGGGGGCGAGTTCGCCCTCAAGGATGGAGGCGCGCATGGAGGCGTATACGTCGGCGGCTGCCGCTTTGCCTCTGGAAGCGTCTGTTGATGAACGTGGGGGCACGCGAAGACCTCTGGCTTGGTAAGTGGAAGGGATGTGCTGGGGGAATCATAAGCCAGGGCAGGAAGAAGGAGTGATTTCCGGTGGGGCTTGATCCAGATCACAAAATCTATATGATTAACGAGATTCCTATATGATTTGGCGTCGACTTCTTCGGCGTCCGCCTCCCCCCGCCGGTGCCCTCAGCACCCAGAGCCATGTTCACGTCGAAGGAGACCGCATGACTGCGCTCGGCAACAACACCACTGCCGCCCCCTCCCCCACAGCGCCACGATTGATGACCCGCAAACGCTGGGTCATCATCTGGCTTGCCTTCATTGGCCTCAGCATCAACTATCTCGACCGTTCGAGCCTCAGCGTCGCCCTGCCCTTCATGGGCAAGGACTTTGAACTCACGGCAACCCAGCAGGGCCTGATATTTGCCGCCTTCTTCTGGGCCTACGACTTCTGCCAGCTGGCCGCCGGCTGGTACGTCGATAAGGTAGGCCCCCGCCGGTCCTTCTCCCTGGCCGCCCTCTGGTGGTCGGTCTTCACCATGGTTACGGCAGCCGCTTCCAACTTCTGGTCCCTCTTCGCCGCCAGGTTCCTCCTCGGGGTGGGCGAGAGCCCGGCACCGAGCACCGCCGCCAAAGTCGTGGCCACCTGGTTCCCCGTCCGCGAACGCGCCTTCGCCACCAGCATCTGGGACTCCGGGTCCCGCGTGGGCGCTGTCATCGCCCTGCCGATCGTCACGCTCATTGTGGCCTTCACCTCCTGGCATGCCGTGTTCATCATCATCGGCCTGGCCGGCGTCATCTGGGCTGCAGTCTGGTGGAAGGTCTACCGCAGCCCGGAGGACCACCCCGGCGCCAACGCCGCAGAGGTCAGCTACATCCAGGAAGGCGGCGCCCGCGGCGAGGCCAGCGACGACGCCGGAGCGGCAAAGCTCCCCTGGCGTTCGCTGTTCAAGTACCGCACCATCCTCAGCATGATGTTCGGCTTCTTCTGCCTGAACAGCGCCATCTATTTCTTCATCACGTTCTTCCCGAGCTACCTGGTCAAGGAGCGCGGCTTCGACCTCCTGAAGCTGGGCTTCTTCGGGGCCATCCCCGGCATCTGCGCCGTCCTGTTCGGCTGGCTCGGCGGATACATTGCCGACCGGGCAGTCCGGGCAGGGGCACCTGTCAGCAAGGTCCGCAAGACGGCGATCGCGGGCGGCCTGGCCGGCGGCTCGGTCATCATGTTCGCGGCACTGGTCCCGGAGGCCTGGATGGCCCTCGCCCTGCTGTCCATCGCCTACTCGAGCCTGACCGTTGCCGCCACCGGTATCTGGTCCCTGCCCGCCGACGTCGCACCCAGCTCCCGCCACGTCGGCTCCATCGGCGGCCTGCAGAACTTCGCTTCCAACCTTGCCGGCATCTTCACCCCGATCCTGATCGGCGTGCTGGTGGACCAGACCGGGTCCTTCGTGGCGCCGCTGGCCGTGATCGGGGCCGTCTCACTCATCGGCGCGGCGAACTACCTGTTCGTCATCGGCAAGATCGAACCGTTGAAGGTCAAGGCAGCCGCCTGACGCCCAGGCAGCCCAAACATCAGGACGACGCCGGCACGTGCGGAAGTGCCGGCGTCGTCCTTTGTTTTATCGGCGGTTGAGCTTGCCGAAACCCGGCGCGAAGGTTTCGACCAGCTCAGCCACCCCACGGGTTCAGGCCTGCGCCTGGATGGCCGTGATGGCCACGGTGTTGACGATGTCCTCGACGGTGCAGCCGCGTGAGAGGTCGTTCACCGGCTTCCGCAGCCCCTGCAGGACGGGCCCGACGGCGACCGCCCCCGAACTCTGCTGTACCGCCTTGTACGTGTTGTTGCCGGTGTTCAGGTCCGGGAAGATGAACACGGTCGCCTGGCCCGCAACCGACGAGCCGGGCATCTTGGACTCGGCGATCGAGGCGTCCACCGCGGCGTCGTACTGGATGGGGCCTTCGACGGCGAGGTCCGGGCGGCGCTGGCGGACCAGTTCGGTGGCCTGCCGCACCTCGTCCACCGCCTCGCCGGAGCCCGAGCCGCCGGTGGAGTAGGACAGCATGGCGACCCGCGGCTCCACGCCGAACTGGGCCGCGGTCTCGGCCGAGGCCAGGGCGATATCCGCCAGCTGCTCGACATTCGGATCCGGGTTCACCGCGCAGTCGCCGTACACCAGCACCCGGTCAGGCATCAGCATCAGGAACACCGAGGAGACGATCTTCACGCCCTCACGGGTCTTCACGAATTCCAGCGCCGGCCGGATGGTGTGGGCGGTGGTGTGGGCGGCGCCTGAAACCATGCCGTCCACCACGCCCAGCTGGACCATCATGGTGCCGAAGTAGCTTACGTCCTGCATGATCTCCAGCGCCTTGGCCAGGTCAACGCCCTTGTGCGCCCGGAGTTCAGCGTACTTTTCGGCGAACTTCTGCCGCAGGTCCGACGTCGCCGGGTCCACCACGTTGATGCCGGTAAGGTCAATGCCGCGCGCCGCCGCGAGTTCCCGGACATCGGATTCCGGGCCCAGGACGGTCAGGTCGCAGACGTCCCGCCGGTGCAGGATCTCCGCCGCCCGCAGGATCCGGACATCCGTGCCCTCCGGCAGGACCACGTGCCGGCGCTGGGCCCGGGCCCGCTCGATCAGGTCGTGCAGGAACCGCAGCGGGGTCATCCGCTCGGGCCGGGGCAGGTGCAGCCGCTCCACCAGTTCGGCCTCATCCACCCGGCGGGACCACAGGCCCAGGGCGGACGCCACCTTCCGCCGGTGCCCGGACCAGATCTCGCTGCGGACCTCGGAGACGCGCTTTGCCGTGGTGTACGTGTCCTCCCGGGCGGCGAAGACGGGGAAGGGCGCCTGGGCCAGGAGCGGGTAGATGTTGGCATCCGGCGCCAGCCCGCCGGTGAGGATCAGTGCTGAAGCCACCGGGAATTCGGGCGAGAATGAGGACGCCAGGCAGGCCACCATCACGTCCGCCCGGTCCCCCGGGACGATCACCAGCGCGCCCTCGTCCAGGACGTTCAGGAAGTTGCCCACGTTCATGGCCGCCACTTTGACGTCCTTGACGTCGCGGTCCATGTCCGCGCGGCCGGCGATCTGCCGCACGCCCAGCGCGGTGGCAACCTCGCCGGTGGTGGGGCGGGCGATTTCCTCCAGTTCCGGCAGGACATAGACGGGCCGTCCGGAGGCCCCGACCTTCACCTCGGCCGCGATCCCGTCCACCAGCTCCGGGTCCGCCCGGTTCACCATGATGGCCAGCAGCGCGCACTTTTCCGCTGACAGTTCCTTGCGGGCCACATCGACGGCGGCCACGGCCTCCTCCACGGTGCGGCCCTTGGCGCCCACCACCGCCACGACGGGCGCCGCAAGGTTGTTGGCCAGGCGGGCGTTGAGGTCGAATTCGACAGCGGCGTCCTGGCCGGTGAGGTCCGTCCCCTCCACAATGACCACATCGCAGTGCCGGGCAATCCCGGCGAAGATTTCCACACAGCGGGAGTCGATCTCCTCCCGCTTGCCTTCCGCCAGCAGATGGCGGACCTCATGGAAGGTGAGGCCGCCGCGGCAGCGCTCGTCGTCGAGCGCGAAGCGCGTCTTCATCAGGGCGACCATGGGATCGTCCTCAGCGGTGGGACCGGTGACCACGGGTTTGAAAAAGCCAATCCTGTCCGCATGCCGGTGCAGGGTGTCCGCCAGGCCCAGGGCGACGAGGGACTTGCCCGAGCCGGGAGTGGTTGCGCTGACGTAGATGCCTTTGGCCATGGTCCGCCCTTTGCTGTCGGTGCCGGGAAGTGGTGGTGCCGGTCCCTCCATCCTTGCACCTTCCCCAGTGGCCTCCCACCCAACCAGGTCGCAGTAAGTGTCGTTATGGAAGCCCAAAACGACACCTACTGCCACCTGGTTGGGCAGCCGTGCCCTTGACACCGGACCCGCTCATGGGATTACCTAATGAACATTCGGTAAATAAAGCTGGAGGCAATGACGCATGGCTGAAACAACACTTTCCGGGCCACCCCACCCCATCCTGGAAAACGACTATGCCTCCGAATGGATGGGCATCGAGGTCCAGTCGCTGAGCGACGGCCACGCCACCATCCGGATGACGCTCCGGCAGGAAATGCTCAACGGCTTCGGCATGGCCCACGGCGGAATGATCTTCGCCTTCGGCGACACCGCGTTCGCCCTCGCGTGCAACCCGCTCAACCCGGCACCCGGCGAGGAAAACAACATCACCGTTGCCTCCGGCGTCGACATCAATTTCCTCAAGCCGGCCTTCCGCGGCCAGGTGCTCACCGCCGTCGCGGACCGGCGCTCCAGCGCGGGCCGCAGCGGCCTGTACGACATCCAGATCTTCGCTGCAGACGCCGCGGACCTCCCCGACACCACCCCCGGCACCCACGGCGAGCTCATTGCAGAGTTCCGCGGACGCAGCCGCACCATCCCCAAGAAGTAGGAAAACCATGACCCTGCATGCCCCCGAAACGCCCGCCGCCACGCCAGCGCAGACGGAAGGCCTGGACCGCGAGGAGACCATCTCCCGCGACGAACTCGAAGCCCTCCAGCTCACCCGCCTGCAGCACACCGTGGCCTACGCCTACGAGCGGGTGCCGCTCTACAAGCGCAAGTTCGACGACGCCGGCATCCACCCCAGCGATCTCCGCGAACTTTCCGACCTGGGCAACTTCCCCTTCACCACCAAGGAGGACCTGCGCCAGGAGTACCCGTTCGGCATGTTCGCGGTGCCGCAGCACGAGGTGGCCCGCATCCACGCCAGTTCCGGCACCACCGGCCGGCCCACCGTCGTCGGCTACACCAAGCAGGACCTCGCCGACTGGGCCAAGCTTGTGGCCCGGTGCTTCCGCGCGTCCGGCATCCGCCCCGGCATGAAGGTCCACAACGCCTACGGCTACGGCCTGTTCACCGGCGGCCTGGGCGCGCATGCCGGCGCCGAAGCCCTGGGCTGCACCGTCATCCCCATGTCCGGCGGCCAGACCGAACGCCAGATCCAGCTGATCCAGGACTTCAAGCCGGACGCCATCCTGGCCACGCCCACCTACCTGCTCACCATCGCCGACGCCATGGCGCACATGGGCATCGACCCGGCCTCCACGTCGCTGAAGTACGCCGTTCTCGGCGCGGAGCCGTGGACCCAGGAGATGCGGCACGAGCTTGAGGTCACCATGAACATCAAGGCCTGCGACATCTACGGCCTGTCCGAGGTCATGGGCCCGGGCGTCGCCGGCGAAGCCGTGGAGACGCAGGACGGCAGCCACATCTGGGAGGACCACTTCCGCCCCGAGATCATCGACCCCTTCAACCCGGCCCCGGGCAAGGAAAACGTCCTCGGCGACGGCGAACACGGCGAGCTCGTTTTCACCTCGCTCACCAAGGAAGCCCTGCCGATCATCCGCTACCGCACCAAGGACCTCACCCGCCTCCTGCCCGGCACGGCCCGCCCGGCCCACCGCCGCATGGGGCGCATCACCGGCCGAAGCGACGACATGATCATCCTGCGCGGCGTGAACCTCTTCCCGTCCCAGATCGAGGAGATTGCACTCCGCATCCCCGAACTCAGCCCGCACTTCCAGCTCGAACTGACCCGGCCCGAAGGCCAGCGGATGGACCAGCTCACGGTGAAGATCGAGCGCCGGGACACCGTCACCGCCGAGCAGAGCACGACGGCGGGACGCGCCCTGAAGGAGCAGATCAAGATCCACGTGGGTTCTTCGTGCACGGTGGACGTCGTGGAGCCCGGATCCCTTGAACGCTCGAACGGCAAGCTCCGCCGCATCTACGACCTGCGGCCGAAGGGCTAGCAAGGGTGCCCGGCCTTCGGGCCGGGCCCCCGGCACGGCACCTTCCCGGACCGACCGACCGTTCGTGAGAAACTAGCACCTATGCCCAGCACCACCGGAACCTCCACCACCAACGGCACCGTTAATGGCACGGCGAAACGCGGCCGTCCCGGCTACGATCAGCAGTCAGTCCTGCGGATCGCCGTGGACGTCTTCAACCGGCACGGCTACGACGCCACCTCCATGGGGATCCTGGCAGAGAACCTGGGCATTTCGAAGTCGGCCATCTACCACCACGTGCCGTCCAAGGGCGACCTCCTCAAGCTCGCACTCGACCACGCCCTGGGCGGACTGGAGTCCATCCTCGAACAGCCGGAGGCCACCTCGGGAGCCGCCGACGCCCGGCTTGAGTTCGTCCTCCGGCAGACCGTGGCGGTCCTGGTGGACCGGCTGCCGTTCGTCACCCTGCTGCTGCGGCTGCGCGGCAACACCGAGATCGAGCGGGACGCGCTGGAACGGCGGCGCACCTTCGACCACAAGGTCGCGGCGCTTATTTCACTGGCCAGGGATGAGGGCTCGCTGCGCACGGACATCGATCCGCGGACCGTCACCCGGCTCCTGTTCGGCATGATCAACTCGATCGTGGAGTGGTACAAGCCCGGCGGCCCCCTCTCCCCCGCCCGGCTGGCCGACGACGTCATCACCATGGCCTTCGACGGCCTCCACGGCCACTCCTAAGTCCGGCGCCGGAGCACCCTGCACCGCAGAACCCCCGAATACTAAGCGTGCTTGGTATATCGCCCGAACCCCGGCTACGGTGGTAGGAAAGCCGCCATCGCAGGGAGGTTGCACATGAACCGGGGACCCCACCGGAACCGCCGCGGGACCGCAGCCTTTGCTGCCGCGGCCGCCGCCGCCGTCGTGCTGTCCGCCTGCACTGGTTCCCCTCCCGCCCCGCAGCCCGCGGAAACCACCGTGGCCGCGACCGCCAGCCCCGCTCCACCTGCGCCCGCAACCGGCGGCGGGGACATGGCAGGCGGCATCCCGCAGCTCGTGGAGAACCTGGCGCCGTCCGTGGTAACCATTTTTACCGACGGCGGGTTGGGCAGCGGCGTGGTGTACTCCGAGGACGGTTTGATCCTCACAAACGAGCACGTCATCCGGGGCAATACCTCGGTTGAGGTGGCGTTCGCCGACGGACAGCGCGTGAAGGGCACCGTCAAAGCGACGGACCCGGTGACAGACCTTGCCCTGGTGCAGGCCGACCGGACCGGGCTGCCCAAGCCCATGTACCAGGCCAACCTCCCCAAAGTGGGTGAAGGCGCCGTGGTTCTCGGCTCCCCGCTGGGCTTCGAGAACACCGCCACCGCCGGCATCATCTCCGGCCTCCACCGCTCCATTCCCGGCTCGGCCTCCAACAGCCTGTCCCTGGTAGACCTGATCCAGACGGACGCGCCCATCAGCCCGGGCAACTCCGGCGGCGCCGTGATCAACATGCGCGGTGAGATCATCGGCATCAGCGAGGCCTACATCCCGCCCTCGGCCGGCGCTGTGGCCCTCGGCTTCGCCATCCCCGCCGCCACGGCCGTGGAGGTAGCCGAGGAACTGCTGGCCGACGGCACAGCAGAGCACGCCTACCTGGGCCTCACCCCGGGGGAACTGACCGCCCAGATCGCCGACCAGCTGGGCATCGGGGAGGTCACCGGCGTCCTGGTCCTGTCCGTGGACGAGGACGGGCCGGCCGGACGTGCCGGGATCCGCCCCGGCGACGTCCTCGAGTCCATGGAGGGCGTCCAGCTCACCGCCCCCGAGAAGCTCCTGGCCGAACTCCGCGGCCGGAACCCCGGCAACACCGTGAGTTTGTCGGTCAAGCGCGGGGACAGGTCTGAGGACGTCAAAGTGGACCTCACCGAACGCCCCACTGAACCCACCACCCGATAGGAAGGTAAGGAAATGAGCAACTCCAAAGAAGAGCCCGACGCCGGATACATCGTTCCGGACCCGTCGAAAGTCCGTGAGGACATCCCCGGAGACGCCGGCGACGAAGCGAATGTGATCCGCTTCAGCGAGGAGCAGGCGCTGATCGAGGAACAGTCCCACGGCATCCGGCCGGACACCTACAGCGTCCCCGCCGGCGGCCCCACCATGGACGAGGCCCGCGGCAACATGGACCTGTCCGACCAGAGCGAAAGCGGGCACGGCACCGGGCCGGAGGACGACAGCAGCGATGACGCCCTGCACGGCGGCGCCGAATCCTGACCCCCGCTAAGGCAAAGCTAGGGCGCCCCGGACCTGTTCCGGGGCGCCCCTGCTTTTGCGCTTCCTAGACCTGGTACTCCATCTTGCCGCCAAGGGTTTCATGGACGCAGAGGATGTTGTGCTCGGTGTCCATGAACCACGCACTCTTCTCCGAGTTCGTGGTGCAGATGTGGTTTTCGGTCTTGAGGTTTGGCAGGTCGTAGTCCTGGAACTGCACACCTATCGCTTCCATGTCGCGGACCGTTCTTTCAATGTCCGTGACTTCAAAGCTCAGGGCCGTGTGGTCCGAGTGCTTGCCGTCCGAGACCGGCATCAGCTGCAGCATCGGGCCGCCGTCGGTGCCGAGCAGTTCGCTTCCATCGTCTGTCATTCCGCGGTGCGGGAGTCCGAGTTTCTCCGTGTAGAAACTGTGGGCGCGGGCTGCATCGTCGACTGGCAGGATGGTTGTGGCTGTGTTCATTCTTAGGGTCATCTGGCCACCTCCTACGGGCAGAATTTTACGCTTCCGCCCCTGTGTTTCGACAGGCTCCACCACCCCGCTCTTCCCCAGTTGCCCTATCAGTTTTGGTCCCTAAGACCGGCTTTTAGGGACCAAAAGTGATAGGGCAACCACGGGTTTCAACGGGCGCAACCCCTGCCCGGGGGCTACTTTTCGACGAGGGTCAGGACGTCGTAGGTGGCCACGGTCTCGTCGTTCTGGTTGGTGAGGACGGCGTCCCAGGCCACCTCACCGTATTCGTCGGCCTCGCGGGGGGTGATCTTCTTGGCCGTGAGGGTGACGCGGATGGAGTCGCCCGCGGCCACGGGCGTGATGAACCGCAGGTTCTCCAGCCCGTAGTTGGCAAGGACGGGGCCCGGCGCCGGCTCCACGAACAGCCCGGCAGCCCAGCTCAGCAGCAGGTAGCCGTGCGCCACGATGCCCGGGAAGAACGGGTTGGCTTCCGCGGCCTCCTGGTTGGTGTGGGCGTAGAACGTATCGCCGGTGGAGTTGGCGAACGCGGTGATGTCCTCCAGGGTGACCTGCCGCAGGTCGGACCGGACGGCGTCGCCGAGGTGCAGCGTGGCCAGGGACTTGCGGAAGGGGTGCGTTCCTTCCGTCTCGAGCGTGAAGTTCCGGTCCGCCCCGGTGTGCCAGACGCCGGTGACGGCGGTCAGCATGTTCGGAGATCCCTGGATGGCGGTGCGCTGCATGTGGTGCAGGACGGAGCGGATGCCGCCCAGTTCCTCGCCGCCGCCGGCACGTCCGGGCCCGCCGTGGACCAGGTGCGGCACCGGGGAGCCGTGGCCGGTGGACGAGCGGGCATCCTCGCGGTTGAGCATCAGCACCCGGCCGTGGTGCGCGGCGATCCCGGTCACCAGTTCGCGGGCGACGGCGGGATCGTTGGTGCAGACGGTGGCCACCAGGGATCCGCTGCCGCGGGCGGCAAGGCGGACGGCGTCGGCCAGGTCCTTGTAACCGATCACCGAGGACACGGGCCCGAACGCCTCCAGCGAGTGCAGCGCCTCCGCTTCGGGGTCCTTCCAGTTCAGCAGGACGGGGGCCATAAAGGCGCCATCCGCCACCACCCCGGCGGCGCCGTCCGCCGTAGTGACCGACGGCGAATCCAGCGTTCCGTACGCAAGCTCACCGCCGGCGTCGAGCATGGACTGCACCGCGGCGCGCACGTCCTCGAGCTGCTCCACGGAGGCGAGGGCGCCCATGGTGACGCCCTCGGCGCGCGGGTCGCCCAGGACAATGCGCTCCTGGATCCGCTTGCCGATGGCGGCGGTGACGGCGGGCACCAGCTCCTGCGGCACGATGGTCCGGCGGATGGCGGTGCACTTCTGGCCCGCCTTGACGGTCATCTCGGTGACCACGGACTTCACGAACGCGTCGAACTCAGGGGTGCCCTCGACCCCGTCGGGACCCAGGATGGCGGCGTTCAGCGAGTCCGTTTCCGAGGTGAACCGAACCCCGCCCTGCACCACGTTCGGGTGGGACTTCAGGGACAGGGCCGTGGAGGCGGACCCGGTAAAGGACACGTAGTCGCGGTAGTCCAGGACGTCCAGCAGCCCGCGGACCGATCCGGAAATCAGCTGCAACGAGCCCTTGGGCAGGATGTTGGACTCCACGATTGCCTTGACCACGGCGGCCGCCACAAACCCGGTGGGCGTTGCCGGTTTCACGATGGTGGGGACGCCGGCGATGAACGCCGGGGCGAACTTCTCGAGCATGCCCCACACGGGGAAGTTGAACGCGTTGATCTGCACAGCCACGCCGGGGATGCGCGTGTAGATGTGCTCGCCGGCGAAGGAGCCATCCTTGGACAGCACCTCCATGGGGCCGTCCACCACAACCTGCGCGTTAGGCAGCTCCCGCCGGCCCTTCGAGCCGAAGGTGAACAGGACGCCGATGCCGCCGTCGATGTCCACCATGGAATCGAGCTTGGTGGCGCCGGTCTGGGCGGAGAACGTGTAAAAGTGGTCGCGCCGGGCATGCAGGTACTGCGCGAGCTCCTTGAGCTTGAGGGCGCGCTGGTGGAAGGTGAGCTTGCCGAGCTCGTCCTGCCCGGTCCCCCGCCCGTAATCCACGACGGACTGCAGGTCCAGCCCCTCCGTGCTTACCTTCGCAAGGATCTCCCCGGTGCTGGCGTCACGCACCGGGACGGCGGAAGCCGAGGTGCCGGCGTCGGGCGTCCACCAGGAGTCCATAATGAAGCTGGGCACTGTCTCCACGGTGTCGACCGTGGCCTGGGGAGCTGTGGCAGTGGTGGTCATCGTTGACGGGTCCTTCCAACAAAGGGGGCAGAAAGGCGGGCCATGATTACTGACCGGCCGTTCGGTAGTATAAGTACCATACAGGATTGCCCCCGCCGCACACTAGGAGAACGCATGAACGCCCCAACTCCAGAACCCTCCCCTGCAGAGCATGAACTGTGGAAGATCACGCTTGGCGAACTGGATGAAAAGATGGGCGTCAAGATCGTGGAGGAATCGGTCGAGCGGGTGGTGGCCACCATGCCCGTAGAGGGAAACCGGCAGTCCTTTGGCCTGCTGCACGGCGGCGCATCCCTCGCCGTGGGCGAGGCTGTGGGATCGTGGGCTGCCGTCATCCATGCCAGCACGTTGGGCAAAACGGCGGTTGGCGTGGACGTGTCCGCGACACACCACCGGTCTGCCAGGGAGGGGATGGTGACCATCACCGCCACGCCCATCCACCTGGGCGGCACGCTCACCACGCACGAGGTGCTGATCACCAACGAGATCGGGCAGCGGCTGTGCACCCTGCGGATCACCAACCTGCTGATGCGGCGGCACAAGCAGTAACCAGGAAAAACTTCCCCACCGGTGCATCCAACGGGCATCCTTCCGGAGTAGTAACGGCGTAAGCACAAACAGCCCGCCTGCCGGGCATCCTTGAAGGAGTTTGACATGCGCACAATGGGTTACGCCGCCGGAGCACTTTCACTCGCCGCTTCGCTGGCCTTTGCCGCCCCGGCCCAGGCCAGCGGCTGGCACGACGATGACGCTTTGCTGTCCGTCCTCCACGGTGTTCCGGGCTTGACGGTGGACGTGTGGGTTAACGGGAACCTCACGCTTGATGACTTCACGCCGGGATCCCTCGCCGGCCCGCTGGAGCTGCCCGCCGGGGCTTACGACATCGCCATCACGGCGGCCGATGCCACAAGCGCCGACAACGCGGTGATCGGGCCGGTGAGTATCGACCTTGACGAAGGTGGCAACTACACCGCCGTGGCCCACCTCAGCGCCACCGGTGCACCCACTGCCTCCCTGTTCGAAAACGACACCAAGGGACTGCGCAACGACCGGAAAGGCAAGCTGACGGTCCGGCACGTGGCCGCCGCTCCCGCCGTCGACGTGCTCGCCAACGGGGAACCTGTGATCCAGGGCCTCACCAATCCGGACGAAGCCGTGCTGAAGCTTCGCGCCGGGACAGTTTCGGCCGCGGTGGCAGCGGCGGGCACCACTGCGCCCGTGATCGGCCCGGCTGATATCGCTGTAGAGGGCGGGACGAACACCATCGTCTACGCCTGGGGCAGCCTTGCCGACGGCACCCTGGACGTGGCCGTGCAGGTTGTCGAAGGCGGCCACTGACCACACCGGCATGCCGGACGGGCGGGACCCCGTGACGCCTCTCCGCCCGCCCTGCCGCTAGGAGCGTGGACGCCTGTTCCGGCGGCGGACCAGGACCGTTAACAGGATGCCGACGGTGATGGCGGCCAGCGCCCCTCCCGCCGCAGGAACCAGCGCGCCGGCGCCGGTGTAGGCCAGGCCGCCGTTCCGGAGGCTGCCTCCCGTGTCGGCAAGGCCTGCCGGCGGCGTCGCCGCGGGTGCGGGG